>JAITHZ010000103.1 GCA_031279795.1 Bacteroidales bacterium | reverse complement strand
CATCGTCAATAGCCGGATAGTCGGGAATGTTATTAAAAGGAGTTACATTGACAACCAGCCAGCCGTCATTTTTCAGATACGGCAGGTAACGCAGCGCTTCCATCGGTTCCAAAGAAACTATCAAGTCGGCTTTCCCTTTTGGAATCAGGTCGGAAGCAATTGGGCGGTCGGATATGCGGAGGTTCGATTGCACATCGCCACCTCGCTGACTCATGCCATGTACTTCAGACTGCTTCATATACAACCCGTTGGCTAATGCCGCTTCGCCGATAACCGCCGCTATCGACAAAATACCCTGACCACCTACCCCTGATAATATAATGTCTGTTTTCATTTTACTTTTTTCTTTTTACCAATATGTTGAATGCATTCTCTGCAAGGAATTATAACGGAAACTCCCTTGTATTCAATTTCTTCTCTGATTATGGAGCACATTTCTTCGCGATTTTTTTTCAATGGAACAAAACTGCGAATGTGAGTCGGATCAACGCCAATTCCTTCGCAAATGGCATGTAACCGTCCTGTTCCCGACGAATCCTGACCACCGGTCATTGCCGTTGTTTCATTATCGGAAATGACAATCGTCACAGGCGTATTTTCATTTACGCAATCAAGCAAACCGGTTATGCCTGAATGAGTAAACGTTGAATCGCCAATCACAGCAATGGATGGAAACAGTCCACCGTCGGCAGCTCCTTTCGCCATCGTGACAGATGCGCCCATATCCACGCAGGAATGAATCGCCCGAAAAGGTGGTAGCGCCCCCAGCGTGTAGCAGCCTATATCGCTGAAAATACGCGCATTGTCATAGCCGGAAACTACCTCGTTCAAGGCTTCGTACACATCGCGGTGCCCGCAACCTTGACATAAGGTCGGCGGTCGCATTTTCACAACCGACGGGACATCAACAGTTGAGACAGTCGCCAGTCCAAGCGCAACACCTACGCTGTCGGGCGTGAGTTCGCCATCGCGAGGAATTGTTCCGTCCAGTCGGCCATTCACTGTTGCTCCCTGTCCTAAATAACCTTTAAGGCTTTCTTCTACAAATGGATATCCATCTTCCAGTGTCAAAATTCTTTCGCAATTATCAACGAGCCATTGCAACTGTTTTTTGGGCAAAGGATATTGTCCGATTTTCAGTATAGGATGCGGACAACCGTCGGGATAATGTTCCATCAGGTAATTGACGGCTATCCCACAAGCAATGATACCCAACGTTTTATCCTGTGCATCAATGAGTTGATTATAAACAGACTGTTCCGACA
This sequence comes from Bacteroidales bacterium, assembly GCA_031279795.1. Classification (GTDB taxonomy): domain Bacteria; phylum Bacteroidota; class Bacteroidia; order Bacteroidales; family WRGA01; genus WRGA01. Next base: position 3,883 of record JAITHZ010000103.1, on the reverse strand, counting down.
GTTCGACAAAGTTTTTTTGTGCATTTATCAATAATTTGAATCGTTTTCGTGCATTAGTCGGAAGCAGTACAAAACGATGTCGTTCAGAATGAAACTATAATTCCCTGCGGGATTTAGCCACCGAACGTTCTACCCCCGAACGCGAATGAGCCAGCCGCGTGGTAATGCGCAGCAACAGGGGAATGCCCAACTGTTCCGACAATTCAAAACCGTTGTAAACCATATCGTAGGCTTCCTGCTGATTCGAGGGTTCCAGCATGGGAATCATGGCAAAATTGCCATAAAAACGGGAATCCTGTTCATTTTGAGAAGAATGCATCGACGGGTCATCGGCTGCCACCACTATCAGTCCGCCGTTGACGCCTGTCATGGCTGAATTGATAAATGCATCGGCAGCTACATTCATGCCTACGTGTTTCATACACACCAAAGCCCGTTTTCCTACATACGACAGTCCTAAAGCCGCTTCCATTGCTGTCTTTTCGTTCGCTGACCATTGACAGTGAATAAATGTCTCTGCCGCTTCCTGCGAAGATTGAATATACTCCGTTATTTCAGTGGACGGCGTGCCAGGATATGCATAAACTCCCGTCAGCCCTGCGTCCAACGCACCTTGGGCAATAGCTTCGTCGCCCAGTAACACTATTTTTTTCATCTATCAACCAATTATTTTCTACTGCGCAAATTTATGGCTTTTCGTATAATTTTCCGCAAAATCAATCCATTTTCAGCCATTCTTCTGGATTCAAGTTTGTTTTTCCTTTTTTCAACTGGAAATGCAGAACCGGAATGTCGCCTTTTTCTGTATTTTTGTAAATCGTACCGATGGTTTGGCCGCTTGTCACCTTGTCGCCTTTTTTTACAGCAGAACTGGCCAAGTTTGCATACACTGTAAAATATTCTCCATGCCGCACTATCACCAGCGTATGGTATCCCTGAAATTCAGTTACGCTGCTTACTTCTCCATCGTAAACGGCTTTTGCTGTATTGCCCGATATTGCCTGGATATCCACGCCGCGATTGTTTACTGTTTTCTGGTCTAATTCCTGATACATTTGTTCTCCGAAATGGCTGACAACAAGAAATTTACCTGAAACAGGCAATGGCAGTTTGCCTTTGTTGGCGGCAAAATCATGTCCTGGTACAGTTTCCTTTTGTGGCGCTGTTGTGGTTTCGCTTCCCGACGGCGATTCGGTCTGTTGTTCTTGATTATCTGAATCATACGTCCTAACTGACCTGTCAATATCTTCCGATATGGCTTTCTCAATCAATTCGTTTAACTCTTTTTCCTGCACTTGTTGTTTGATTAGCTCAGCACGCAATGCACCCTGTTTGCTTTTAAGCTGATTGACTAAATCACGCTGTTTTTTTTCTTCTTCAAACAACTTCATGTCTTCGACTTGCTGAAGGCTTAGCAGCGACAGTTTTTCGGCACGGTTACTTTCCAGCGCTTTCTGTTTAAGCACCAGTTCGGTTTGTTTGTCGTTGATGTTTTTTAACTGTTTCTTTTGCGATGCATACAGTTCACGCAGGTATTCAAACCGACGGTAGGATTGCGCCAGCGATTTTGCCGAAAGAATGTACAAAAGCTTGTTGTTGAAATAATTATTCTTTTGCAGATTTCTGACAATTTCGGCATACAGTTGTTTCTCGCGGTTTAAATCGGTCGAATGAGCGTCAATATCTTTCTGTATTTGGGAAATTTCTTTTTCATATCCGGCTATTTCTCCGTTAATTCCGGCAATATACTGTTTTCTTATCTGTACCTTTTGGGTCAACAGATTCAACTGTTTAAGCGAGCTTGCAACGGTTTCGTCCATTTCGCCCAGCTTTTTGCTGGTTTCTTCTATCAACAGCAGCAAATCGCGCTGCTTGCGTTGCAGTTCCTTAAATTCCGATTTTGACTGAGGTTGCGGAAACACATTCGCCATGAATCCTGCAAATAATAACAGCAAAACTATATTTCTCATTTCAATTACAAGTTAAATAAATTAAGGAAATCATTAACTCCAATTCGGGAATATTTAGTGGGAATGGTTGTATTTACATCCATCCTCAGGTCTGTTTCAATGCTTGAAATTGAGCAGGCTACGTCAATTCGCTGTTTTTTTTCTATTGCTGCGGAAATATTCATTTTCGACGGAAAAACGATGTTGTTAAACAGTGAAAAACTGGTATATTTCCAGTCAATGAAAAAATTGTTGACATTTCCGTTCAGTGTGGCTGTAGCTATATGGCTGTTGGCATCTCCGATAAATACGTAACTCATTTGTTTACTCGCATTTAATGTCAATAGCATACCATTTCCCTGTCTTTTGATGTCAAAAAATTTGTGATCTGAAGCTGAAAGATTTTTTTTATCGGGAATGAACAACTTGTTGGTAAACAGTGATTGAATACCATTGAAATCAAATCCGGCGTTTGTGAGTGACGTCAGATTTTCGGCTACATACCAGCGATTCATTCGGTTGATGGCAATAACACTGTCGGGCGTAAGCTGTAAGCGGAACATTTCTATTCCGGCAATTGGCTGGAAAGATATCTGCATTACCCTGTCTCGTTGCAATTTAAGAGTTGCCTTTGAACTGATTGATTTGCCGTTTGTTCTTATTTCGACATTCATTTTGCATAAAAATGTCGTATATTGTAATTCATTATCAATCAAACTATTGAAATAATCATGCGAAGAAATATATCCTAAAACGCCGCTTTCAACAGCCTTTTTTGATGACGAACAGGCTGCCATAAAAATGATGGTCAGGAACATACCCAACTTCCAAAATAAATTTCTATCAATCAATTGTTTAATCATCAATTTATTCAACGTAGGTTTTTGTTGCGATTTTCTGTTTCAGCGTAGCAGAATCCTGGCCTTTTTCCTGCGCCTTTTTCCAGTATTCCACTGCCTCGTCCACTTCACCGCCTTTGTAAAGGGAATCGCCAAAATGTTCAAGGATTTCGCCACTGTTTTCTCCGCCATTTTGCAAGGCGAGTTTCAAATAAAATTTCGCCAGCGAATAGTCGCCTTTCACAAAAAATACCCATCCGTAGGTATCAAGGTAGGTGCTGTTGTTGGGTTCCGAGCGGATGCAAGTGTTGCTCATCTGTTCGGCTTTGTCCAGATTCTTTTTTTCCAGCGACAGGTAATAGGCATAATTGTTTAGCACGCCAATATTTCGTTCGTTATAACTCAGCGCTTTTTCATAAGCCTCGAATGCGGCGTTTGTTCGGTGCAGTTTATAGTTAATGTCGCCGAGTTGCCCGTAGAGATCGGAGAGCAAATAGGTGTTTTCGCTGTTTTCAGGATAAACTGAAATAGCTGTCTCAAAGGAATTTAGAGCTTTTTCAAATTCTTCTGACTGGTAATAAGCTACCCCTTGATAAAAGTAAATTTCCGGCGAATCGGGAATCCTGTCAAGCGCCCGTTCCGACAGGGTGATCATTTCGGTGTAATTCTGTTCTTTTCCTGCCAGTGAAATCAGTTGCAGCCAGATTTCCTTTTTGTCAGGCGCCAGTTCCACCACCACCTCAAATTCAGCTTTGGCGGCGGCCTCTTTGCCCTGCGAAAGCAGTAAGCCGCCATACATGGTGTGCAAATCGGGTTCTTGTGGATTTTCTTCCAGCAGTTGACGAAACAAATTTTCGGCATGTGCAATATCTGTTGAATCCTTCAGGCTTTGGCCCAAGTAATGTCCGAGATATTCCAGTTTTTCTTCAATTTCGATTTTGGGATTCAAAAAAACATTTTTCATTTGATTTTTTGCCTTTTCTTCATCATTGACTGCGCTGTAATAATTGGCCAGCGAAACTGCAAGAAAGGCGTTGTCGGGTTCAATACCCAATGCTTTTTGATAGTATTCATACGCTTTTTCGGTTTTTCCTG
>JAITHZ010000026.1 GCA_031279795.1 Bacteroidales bacterium | reverse complement strand
AAAATCACACACATGGAAAATATTGATGAATTAGATTTATAATGATATTCATATCATATTGATTCCGCCCTTTCAGGGCTTGTGTTCGGCGGTGTATTCCGTCTCGTAGGGCGTTGCCCGGGCGTTGCCCGCGTTGCCCTACGCTATTGATTGAACGGCTTTCAGCCTTAACTTGATGACATTAAGCTAAAGCATCTGCGGGACTCACCGTTACAGGTTATTTATTTTTCATTCCTTAACAAAAAGAGTTGCATACAGCAACTCTTTTTTTCTCTGTTCGTATTCAGTTTATTCGTTTTTCAAACGCTTTCTTTGTTTCTCCGTCAAATCCAATAGAAAAATAAAACTGATGAGCATCTTTCCGTGTATTGGTGCTTTGCAGCAACACTTTATAACAGTTATTTGCTTTTGCATACGCTGTTGCCAGTTCTATTACTGTTTTGCCTATGCCAAGTCGCCGGTAGTTTTTGTCGGTTACTACGTTTTCGATGAAACCGATGGATTTTCCATGTCGCGTTAAATTAGGAATAATGCATATAAAACATACGGCAATAACATTATCGTTATCAACAGCAGCAAAGTATTTTATATGCTGATTTGCTGCGATATCCCAGATATGTTCGGCTTTTGTTATGCTTATCGTTTCTTCTTCGGGATGCAATTGCGTGTACAGTTTCAAGGCCGAAGGAAGATCCGATTTAGTTAATTCTCTATAAGTTATCATGTTAGTATATTTTTTTCACTACTCGTTTCTTTTATTGACAATACGGCAATTGCTGCCAGTATGAGCGATACGCCGGCAATTACCAGCATGGCAGATTGCGTGCCCACAACTGACAGGATCACGCCGCCCAGCAAGGCTGCAACAATTTGTGGCAGGCAGATTGTGCCATTAAATAATCCCAGATATGTACCCATGTTTTTTCCTGAAAGAGCATTAGTCAGGATAGTAAATGGTAGCGCCAGCATTGCCGACCATGCGCACCCGATAAGTGCATACGAGGCAAACAGCATATATTTGTCGTGAATGTAAAAAGTAGAAATAAACCCTGCTGCACCTAAAAGCAAGCTGAGTATATAGCCTGTTTTTTTCTGTTTAAACAGTGGAATAATCCACGCCCATAGAACCGATCCGACTGCCTGTACAGCAAACAGCACGCCAACCCAGTTTCCTGCTTCCTGATATTCGGCGGATTTTACTTCGATCGTCCCCCAAACATTGTGCGCTATTGCACCGTTGGTATATGTCCACATGTACATAAACGCCACCCAGCTGAAGAACTGTACCAAACCTACTGTCCAAAATACTTTCGGTGCATTTTTTAGCAATGTAATGACATTGGATTTCTCCTTGACGGACGAATTTTCCTTGACGGACGAATTTTCTTCAAATCCATGAAATTCGGCGTATTCATGCGGCGGCATTTCGCGTACTTTCCAGACGGTATATAATACGCACAAAATGAGAATCACAGCCCCTGCGTAGAAAGAGTAAATAACCGAATTAGGTACTACGCCGTCGGACGCAATATTCTGAATACCTATCCACGCAAAAATAAACGGGAACAGGAAGCCTATAATACTGCCTGCATTTACCAGAAAACTCTGTACCGAATAGGCGAATGTTTTTTGTTTTTCGTTTACCATATCGCCAACAAGCATTTTAAAAGGCTGCATGGCCATATTAATAGAGGTATCAAGAAACATCAGCGCAATAACGCCAAAGATAAGCGCGCCTGCTACGGCAAAATGAAAACTGCCGGCATTGGGGAGCAGGCACATAACTATAATTGCTGTCAGTGCGCCAACAAAAAGGTAAGGCAGGCGCCGCCCAAAGCGTGTCCATGTACGGTCGCTAAGCATTCCGACAATGGGTTGGACGATAATGCCCATCAAAGGCGGCAACAGCCAAAAATAACTTAAATCATGCGGATCGGCGCCAAGTGTGGAAAAAATGCGGCTGATGTTGGCGCTTTGCAGTGCATACGCTATCTGAACACCAAAAAATCCGAAACTCAGGTTCCAGATTTGCCAAAATGTAAGTGTTGGTTTTTGTTTCATGGCAATTACAGTTTAAAAATTGCAACGCTAAATTTTTTTTGTCATTAAAACTAAATTGATTGTTATCAGGACATTAATTATTTATTGATATAAACTTAATGTGGCTGTAAAAGTACAAATAAAATTGTACCATAAATCATTTACTGTTTAGTTTTTTTGAAAAAAGACATTAAACTAACACAAAAAAGAAAAAGAGGAACTTTTCTCAAAGTCCCTCTTTTTATAGGTTTTCAATAGATACTAGTCTTTAAGGTAAAAAGATTGCTTTAGGTTTATGCTGCAAAGTTTGCTGTTTTTTATGAATCTGCAAAAAAAAAAGATATGTTTTAAAATGAGTTTCACAGCTCGTTTATGAAATTATAATGTGATAAAAAAGAACCTTTATTGAATTTTAATTTAAGTAATTCTATATGTTAAAAACCAAGAATCGAGTTTTTTTGGCAATTATTCTGTACTTTTTGTTACTCATACTCCCATTAATATGCCATTTTGATACATATTTCACAATTCTTTCAAGTTTTCATCGATTTTGATGAGTTCTATTAATTTTTCTACGGCATCTTCTTCGGGGATATTTTTCTTGACACAAACCTTCCCTTTATAGAGGGAAATTTTGTTTTTTCCGGCGCCAACATATCCATAATCGGCGTCGGCCATTTCACCTGGACCGTTGACAATGCAGCCCATAATTCCGATTTTCAGGCTTGGGAGATGTGCTGTTGCTGCCTTGACGCGCGCAATGGTTGCCTGCAGATTAAAGAGCGTTCGCCCGCATCCTGGACAGGATATGTATTCGGTTTTGGTGGTGCGTACCCGTGCGGCTTGCAATATGCCAAACGCATAGCCGGTGAGGGCTTCTGCTGGAATGTGCCCGCAGTTCGAAAGCATGACCCCATCGGCAAATCCGTCGAGCAACAGCGTCCCGAAGTCGACGCCAGCTTTTATCTGCAAATCTTCTGCATCATCTTCCGCGTATGAGCGCTGTACAATCACCGGCGTGCGGAAACCAGCCACAGACAGTGTGTGGAAAAATGCTCGCTGTTCGCCAACTCCATTCTGATGGTTTGTTTGCAGTATGATTACAAGGGTTGCATCGTTTTTCAACAGATGCATTATTTCGTCTGTCAGTTGCGGGTAAGAGATTTTCAAAAACTTCATTCTTGATTGAATGGATGCTATCTTGCTGATTTCATGAATATTAAATACCGGCCATTTATTATGACTATCATCCATCCATGCCTGATAATCAAGCAATAATGGAATATTGGCAGCAAAATTATTCACAGGTTTTACACCTATATATATATAGTCGGGCAATAATTCTGTGTTGCTGACATGAAAATCATTTTCCGAATAATCGGCAATAACGACAGGATGATTTTTTCCGCCGATGTTCAAAACCGGCAATGTATCCCTGCGCGTCGGGGCAATCCAGTTGCAGGCTGTAAAAACCGGAGCATGAACCGGAGCATGATTTTCCCGTGCGCGAATGTAATTCACTAATTTGCGGGCAACTGGAATTTCCATTTCCGGCTCTTCGCTCAATGAAACGCGGACGGTATCGCCAATACCATCCGACAGAAGCGTCCCAATGCCAACCGCCGACCGGATGCGTCCGTCTTCTCCGTCGCCTGCCTCCGTTACGCCCAAATGCAGCGGGTAATGCATGTCTTCCCTTTCCATCCGATCGACCAGAAGTCTGACTGTTTGCACCATCACAACTGTGTTTGAGGCTTTTATGGAAATTACCACATGCGGAAAATCTTCTTCTTCACAAATGCGCAAAAATTCCAGGCACGATTCCACCATGCCTTCGGGTGTATCGCCGTAGCGACTCATGATGCGGTCGGAGAGCGAACCGTGATTTACGCCTATCCGGATGGCTGTTTTGTTTGCTTTGCAGTTATCCAGCAACGGCTTGAAGCGTTTCCGAATTTTATCCACTTCCCGGCTGTATTCCGCGTCGCTGTATTCAACATGCTGGAAAGTCTTGATGCTATCGACAAAATTTCCCGGATTAATCCGTACTTTATCTACTGTTCGGGCAGCAGCATCGGCAGCTTTCGGATTGAAATGAATGTCGGCCACTAACGGTGTGACAAATCCCTGTTTGCGGATACCTGCCTTGATGTTCGCCAGATTTTCGGCTTCTCTGACGCCCTGCGCTGTAAACCGGACATATTCGCCACCCGCTTTAATGATCCGTACAGCCTGACGGACGCTTGCATCCGTATCCATCGTTGATGTATTGGCCATTGACTGCAACCTGACAGGATTGTCGCCTCCAACCGGCGTTTGACCAATTTGAACTTCCGTTGTCTTGCGACGTTTGTAATTAAACTGATTCATTTTACTTTTTGTTTTATTTTCCGGTACAAAGCTATGAAAATTAGTATAAATATTGGTTAAATATAGCACAAAATTTGATTTGAATCTATCAAAAAGAGAAATTTTACAAGATAGTTTTGTAATTTTGCGCGGCGAGTAATAAAATGGGTTCATTATTAAAATTATTAATCATTAATTGTTTTGTTTAACATGCCGACAGATATTTTTAGATTTGCGCATCCCGATTACTTATACTTGTTATTTCTGCTTCCGCTGATGGTGGCGCTGTTCTTCTCGGCGTTGCGAATCCGGAAAAACAACATGCGAAAATTTGGCGACATACGGATATTCAAGTCATTAATGCCTGAAAGCTCGGTAATACGACTGCACGTAAGGTTCTGGCTGTTTTTTGTCGCTGTAACGTTGCTGATTTTCGCCATTTCCCAGCCACAATTTGGCTCGAAACTGGAGACCGTACAACGCGAAGGTATTGAAATCATGATAGCGCTGGATGTTTCCAATTCGATGCTTTCGCAAGACAAGGATTTGCCGGTTGATCGATTGGATAGAGCTAAGCAAATCATTTCCAAAATGATAGATAATCTCCAAAATGATAAGGTCGGTTTGATTGTCTTTGCCGGCGATGCATATATACAAATGCCGATAACCACTGACTTTATTTCGGCCAAAATGTTTCTCGCCAGTATTTCACCCTCTTTGGTGCCGGTACAGGGTACTGCAATTGGCCGCGCTGTTAACCTTGCTGTTAACTCGTTCACCTCAAACGAATCGGTCGGGAAAAGCATCATTGTCATTACCGACGGCGAGAATCACGAAGACGACGCTGTGAAGGCAGCCGAAGACGCACTGGCAGCAAACATCCAGACACATGTCATTGGAATCGGTTCGCTGGACGGAACGCCAATCCCCGTTTCCAGCGATATGCCAACAACTTTCCGAAAAGACAGAGACGGAAATGTGATTGTATCTTCGCTCAATGAAGCCATGTGCCAGCAAATTGCTCATGCAGGAAAAGGAATTTACGTCAGAGCTGACAATTCGAACAAGGCACAAAAGGCCATTGAGACGGAATTGGACAAAATGGATAAATCAATGTTCGAAAGTACCGTTTATACGGAATACGACGAACAGTTTCCCGTTTTTATATGGGGCGTTTTATTCCTGCTGCTCGTCGAATTTTTTGTCCTCGACAGAAAAAATCGCTTATTCTATAAAGTGAAATTTTTCGACATGAATAATAAATAAAGGAAGAATATGAGAATGTATATGAAAATTTTATTGTCGTTCTCTTTCTTGTTGTTTTTTCAGCTAACTTTTGCTCAGAAAGAAAACGGAAAAGAAGAACGGAAACAACTTAGAGAAGGCAACAAACTGTATGATCAGGGACGGTTCGCAGAAGCGCAGACAGCTTATGACAAGGCGCTTGCCGCAAATTCTGCTTCCTTGAAAGGCTATTACAATGCTGGCAACACACTTTATCGGCAGCAAAATTCGGCAGCTGGCCAGCAACAGACCGGCGAAAACGAAGTCGGCGCCAGTACGCTGAATAAGGCGCTCAACAATTACACAACGGTAACTGAACTGTCGAAAGACAAAGCCGAAAAAGCAATGGCCTGGCACAACATTGGCAACATTTACATGCAGTCGCAGGATTATGCCAAAAGTATTGAAGCATATAAAAATTCGTTGCTCAATAACCCGAATGACAACGAAACAAGGTACAACTATGTATTAGCAAAAAAATTGCTGCAAAATCAACAAAACAAGGACAACAAGGACAACAAAGATAACAAAGACAATAAAGACAACAAAGACAATAAAGACAATAAAGACAACAAAGACAACAAGGACAACAAAGATAATAAAGATAACAAGGACAAGAATCAAAACGATAAACAGCAAGACAAACAGCAGCCTTCGCCCAATAAAATGTCGAAGGAGAATGCAGAACAAATCCTGAATGCAATCCAGCAAGAAGAACAGGAAACACAAAATAAGAGAAAAATAAACGTAAAACCGCAATCCGTACACCGTCCGGAAAAAGACTGGTGATTAGAAAGAGACAGACATGAAACGATATTTCACATTAATTGGTATTTTTCTAACCGTAATTCTGCAGGCGTTTTCCGATGATGTTACCTTTCAGGCAAGCGCTCCGAATACAGTTATCAATGGGCAGCAATTCCAGCTTTCATTTACGGTAAACAGCGCAGACGCGCGAAATTTTCGTGGCCCGTCGTTTACTGATTTTACCTGCAAATTTGGTCCCAGCACCTCGCAAATGATGAGTACACGAAATGTCAATGGCAAATTGACGTCGGAATCGGCCATCACGTTCACCTACGTTTTGCAGGCCACAAAGGAAGGAACTTTTACAATTCCGGCAGCAGCCATTTCCGTAGATGGAAAAAACTACATGTCAAATTCCGTAACTATCAATGTTTTACCTCCCGATAAGAACGCACCGGCACAAACGCCTTCATCGTCTGGAAACCGTATTCACGAAGAAGAATCGCTGGGCAGTTCGGCTGTAACTTCCCAAAACATTTCTTCACAGGATTTGTTTCTTCGCATTATTCTTTCGAAAACCGACGTGAGCGAACAAGAATGTATCGTGGCTTCCATCAAACTGTTTTCGCGGTACGAACATCTTTCAGTCGATGGCTCAACCATAAAAATGCCTGATTTTCAGGGATTTTTAATGCAAGATATCGAACTTCCCCAGAGTAAGTCATGGAAAATTGAACAGGCCAACGGAATGAATTACCGTACCGTTATGCTACGGCAATTTGTACTGTATCCGCAACGTTCGGGAACAATCAACATCGCTCCGGCACAACTCGAAGCGACAGTGGGACTTGTCCGGCCAAGCGCCAATCCCTTTTTGCGCAGTTATCAGGAAGTGAAAAAAACATTATCAACAAGCGCCTTGAAGGTGAACGTCCGACCGCTGCCTGTAGAAGGCCGTCCGGATTCATTTTCGGGAGGCGTGGGCGATTTCACCTTTACTTCGTCGCTTACTCCCGAACAAATCAAAACCAACGAGGCGCTCACCCTGACGCTGACTGTTAAAGGCACCGGCAACATGAAACTGTTGAAAAACCCAGAAGTAAAATTTCCTGCCGATTTCGAACTATACGACCCCAAAGTGGATAATGCTTTTTCTCCCACAACCAGCGGATTTTCAGGAAAAAAGACCATCGAATATGTAGCTATTCCACGACATACGGGACATTTCGTGATTCCGCCTGTTGAATTTTCATATTACGATCTGAAAACAAAATCGTACAAAACCATTAAAACTCATGAATACGCCATAAACGTTGAGAAAGGAACTGCGAAAACTCCGTCTGGCATCGTGAGCAACTATACCGACCAGGAAAATGTCCGGCATTTGGGTGAAGACATTCGCTACATTAAAACTGGCGATTTGAACATTAAACCCAAAGACGATTTCCTGTTTGGAGGCCTTGCATACGGATTGTGTTTTCTGTTGCCTGCGCTGGCATCGGCGCTGATGTTTTTCATTTTCAGGAAACAAGCCAAAGAAAACGCTAATCTTGCACTGGTACGAACCAAAAAAGCAAACAAAGTAGCCAACAGACGATTGAAAAAAGCAGCCGACTATCTGCGGGAAAACAGGCAGGAAGCCTTCTTTGAAGAAACTCTGAAAGCACTTTGGGGCTACTTGAGCGACAAGCTCAACATGCCGCTGGCGCAATTGACCAAAGAAAATGTAGAAGCCGAACTGTCGGGCTACGGGGTGGATAACGACTTGATAAAGAATTTTCTGGATATTATCCATATCTGCGAATTTGCCCGTTACGCCCCCATTACCGGCGACAATTCAATGGAAAAAGTATATGACGATACAACCGACGCCATTAATAAAATGGAAAATACAATTAAAAAATCAAAACAAAAATCATAAACTGTAAATCGTAATGAAAAAAATGCAGCTGAGACAGTTTTTTCCGGCAATCATGCTGACAATAGTCGCAATCGTTGGAGCGCAAGCACAATCCTTGCCGGAAGCCGAAAAAGCCTACAACGAAGGCAATTATTCCGAAGCGGCAAAACTGTACGAAGAA
>JAITHZ010000025.1 GCA_031279795.1 Bacteroidales bacterium | reverse complement strand
GAGGAAAATCAGCAAGCACGTTTTCCGCGACTCACATTGCTTGACAATACAAACAATACGGCTATGAACACCGTTTGGCTTGAAGACCGCTCGTTTGCAAAACTGCGGCATTGTGAACTTTATTACCGTTTTGCCAACAAATGGCTGGACGGCGCGTTGGGAATCGACAATGTGAAACTGTATGTAAGAGGAATGGATTTGCTGACTGTAAGCAAGATAAAGGAAAGAGACCCCGAAATAATGACTGCGGGCTACCCTGCTGCAAAATCAATACATATTGGATGTAAGTTAAATTTTTAAATAGATAAAACGTATGAAAAAGACTATAATATCATTCCTTTGTTTTATCGGGCTGACTTCGTGTCTTACCGATGGTAACTTTTTGGAATACGACGAAACAACTGTTTATGAAGTAGATGCTATTCGGAAAAACTTCGACCGTACAACGCAGTACGTTACCGACATTTACAGTTATCTACTCACCGATTTTTCTTCGGTTGGAGCTGCAATGCGCTCGTCAGCCTGCGACGAAGGCGAATTTACATGGGCAACCAACGATATTCACATCATGACTGACGGTAGATGGAGTCCACGCCTGACTGTTGATGCTCAGTGGTCTCATTTTTACAGGGGAATACGTGCCTGCAACCTGTATTTGGAAGAATTTAACAAAAGTACGTTCGACGAAAACAAATACGAACAGGAATACCAGAACATGATGACCCGCTATCGTAATTTTGAGTATGAAGTACGATTCCTCCGTGCATATTTCCATTTTGAACTCTTGCGGCGGTATGGAGATATTCCGCTGGAAGACAGAACTATAACAGCCGAAGAGGCCAATACGCTTTCGCGTACTTCGTTCGACGAGGTAGTAAAGTTTATTGTAAATGAATGTGATACGGTAAAAACCTGCATCACGCCTTCTTATGCGGGAGCTATTTTCAAAGATGAAATAAGCCGCGTGCCGAAAGCAGCTGCTTATGCGTTGAAAACAAGAGTGTTGCTTTATGCGGCAAGTCCCTTGCACAATCCGGAAAACGACCGCGACCGCTGGCTGAAAGCGGCACAGGCGGCGGCTGAAATGTTGAATGCAATGGACGCTGGCCAAGACGGTTTCAAACGCTTCAACCGCCTGCCTGCTTATGCTACGGTACTTGCGCCTACCAACTTTTCGCTTCCGACTTCCGAAATAATTTTTGCCACACGCACAGGGAAATCAGCAACGCTGGAATCAACAAATTTCCCAATCGGTTACGAAGGTGGAACATCCGGAAATTGCCCTACGCACAACCTGGTTGAAAAATACGGAATTACCCAACAACATTTGACCGAAAATGCAAGTAACCCATGGACAGGCATTGATCCGCGCCTTGCACTCGTTGTTGCCCTGAACAACAACAAGCCATTCACCAATTACGACCGTCTGCAAATTTATGAAGGCGGCGCGAATGGTTTGCCCAAAACAGGAGCGACAAACACAGGCTATTACCTGAAAAAGTTCCTTTTTGAAGATGTAAACCTCAAAGCCGGACAAAACGTGACGTTTACGCACGCTTTTCCGCTTTTCCGTTATGCTGAAGTATTTTTGAATTATGCCGAAACGGTGAACGAATTATACGGCCCCGACGGAAATCCTGCGGAGCTCGGCACAACAACGACCGCCCGCGATGCTGCCAACATGGTACGTTACCGCACAGGCTATACAAATGCCACTGTTCCGCAATACGCGGAAGGGCAATTCACGCAGGACGAATTTCGCAACGAACTCCGCGACGAGCGCTGGCGGGAATTTGCCTTTGAAGACCACCGCTTTTGGGATGTCCGCCGCTGGAAAATAGGCGCCGAAACGCAGCGCGACATCAAACGCCTGCGCATCAAACGCGAATTAGACGAGACGACAGACCGGTATGTTTTTGTCTATACTGTCGAAACTGACGCCAACGCCCGTGTGTGGGACGACAAAATGTATCTTTACCCAATCCCGCAGGACGAACGGGATAAAAATAAAAACCTGACACAGAATGAAGGTTGGGAATAGTGAAAAAATAAGTACACAATAAAACAAACATTAAATTTTAAAATTATGTCGGTATTTTATAACAAAGTAGAAAGAGAGAACCCGATGAATCCCGTTATTCAGAAGGCGGAATTGATATATTCCAAAACAATTGTGAGTTAGGTCGCGCCCGGCGTTGCGGATATTCGCGGACAGGACTGCGAATATTCGCAGCTGTCGGCGCGAATATTTGGATTTATAAAAGTGAATATTCGGATTTTTGAAATGGAATTAAAAATAGTATAAACAGTGTTAAAATTCTATTATTCCCCTTATATTCAATCAGGAATGAAAAAGGAAAAAGTGATGGAAATAATTTTAAAATACAAAATACAACAATAATCTGATTTCTAATATATAAAATTAAATATTTATGAAGCATTTCTTTTTTACAGTTTTTATAACGACAATGTCTGTATCCGCTTATGCTGCGGACATCGTTGTTCCTGCGGGAAAAACAACGGTAAGTTCTTATACCAACAGTACAGTTACCGTTTCCGATGGCGCGGATTTGCACATTACAAGCGATGCTGCGCCACTGACAAACAGCACGCTAACTTTAGAAACAGAAAACTCGTGGCTGTTTTTCGACAATATCCGTCCTTCAGCAGTTATTTCCGATTATTTATCTTCAATAAAAATCGGAACTGCGAATGCAAGTAACGGCAGTAATTGCCGCGTAGAAGTATATATCGGCGGAACGGTAATAATGCCTTATGCAAGCAGCATTTCGCCTTTGACGGTTTTCGACGGACAGCATTTTTCGGGCGCAACCGAAGCGTACAACGTGAATTATCACAAAACGCTTGGCGCGCTGGACAACAAAATCCGCTCGTTCAAGCTGAAGCGCGGTTACATGGCAACACTGGCAACAATCAACACCGGCGCAGGTTACAGCCGCGTGTTTATTGCCGACGACAGCGATTTGGAAATATCCGTGCTACAACCCGAATTAGACCAGACTGTATCCTTCATTCGTGTGATGAAATGGTATTATCCTTCCAAAAAAGGCTGGTGTTCGTCGGGAAGCGGTTGGGAAAATGAGATAGACCTGACCGCATCCACCTGGTATTATTCGTGGAGCGCGGATAAAAACACAAAACCAAATCAGGAATACGTGCCAATCAAACAAAATACCGGCTGGCCTTCGAACAGTTCCATAAGCAGCAAAACCAATGTGAATCATTTGTTGGGACTGAACGAACCGGACAAAAGCGACCAGGCAAACGCTACTGTGGCGCAGGCAATCGCCGGTATGCCCGACCTGCTTGCAACGGGATTGCGCATTGGTTCGCCTGCTATTGCCGATAACCTGACGTGGCTTTACAGTTTTGTAGACGAATGCGAACGCCTCAATTACCGTCTTGATTATGTAGCTATTCACGCCTACTGGGGCGGTAGCGGCGGCGCCTACAACGCCTATACCGGCGGGCAGGTGGACGTAAACAAATGGTACAACCGACTGAAAGAAATACATGCGCGTGTCAAACGCCCATTGTGGATTACCGAATGGAACAATGGCGCAAACTGGACAAACGAAACCTGGCCTGCCGACACTGCAGCCCAACAGCAAAAGCAGTTAGCCGATTTGCAAAAAATCGTTTATATGCTGGATACATGCAGTTTTGTCGAACGTTATTCGATTTACAACTGGGTGCAGGACAAACGCGCCATTGTGAAAGGAACCAATTCGGCTGGCGAAAAAACCGCAGGAGGAACCGCCAATCAATACCTTACGCCAGCTGGCGTGTGGTACCGCGACAATAAATCGGCAATGGCCTTTAACCGCGCAAAAGAAGCAATACCTGTTTTGAATTTACCCGATCCCGAAATTTCGAGTTTCGCGCTTGTCGACAACAATACGCAAATCGAACTTCGCCTGTCGCCAACCGATTTCAGCGAAATATACGCATCCTATATTGTGGAACAAAAAATCGGCAATGGCCAGTATCAACAACTGCAAAGCGTCAGCAACCAGCCTGTTGTCAGCCGGATTACTTTTCCAGCAGACATAAGTGAACGCGGGCAGTATTTTTTCCGCATCAGAACGATTGACCGCGCAGGCAACACAAGTAATCCGAGCAACGAAATCACGCTTGCCGTCACCCCAAATAAAGATATTCAATTTGATAAACTGCTGCTCAATACATCGGAATGGACAACTGCTTATTTTGGAAAAACGATTGACGCAAATCCTGTTACCATTCTGGGTACCCCTACCAATAACAACATGTCGATACTTATGAGCAACCGCATCAGGAATATTTCCGCTTCGCGCCTCCAAATCCGCTTTTTCCCCTGGAGCTATATCACAAGCCAGCTCTACACCGACGAAGAACTGGCATATCTGTTTTTACCCGCAGGAAACTATGATTTCGGCAACATAAAAGCCGTTGCAGATGCAGTAACCTCTGTCAACGGCGCCTGGAAAACCGTAACTTTCCCCAATGGCTATTTTGCTGCCGCGCCAATTATTATTCCCACGCAAGTTTCGTCTGTTTCGGCCTCGGCTACTTCCATTCATTTGCGGAATGTAACAGCCGCCGGATTTGAAATCTGTCTTCGGCGCGAAGAGGCGAAAACCTATACCATTCCGAACGAAACCGTTCATTTCATCGCATTAAGCGAAGGAAACGGGACGATTCTGGGACGCAAAATATGGACTGGTTTTGTAGATAATGTTGGACATACAACCGCTCGCAGCGTTACGTTCAGCTATGGCCAATCAATCGCCAATCCATTGATTTTCTCACACAAACAAACGACGAACAACGATTATGCTTCCAACTTGCGAATTATTTCATATTCAGATACAACTGCCCGAATAATGAATCAGATAGAACGTTCGGGCAATTACGATTTGAACGCGCCTGCCGATAAAGCAGGCTGTCTTGTGATAGGTGCGGAAGACGAAACGAGCGACATCCCAGCAGCCAGTAATTTTCGTGACAGTGTTGTCTTTCCGAATCCAGTTTCAGATGTGCTGTTTATCAATAATCCGGCAAACGCAGAACTGCAAGTTAAAATTATTAATTTGCAGGGGTTTGTTGTAATACAGGAAAGCGGAAAGATCCACCATGTCAACGTTGGCCATTTACCGACCGGAACGTATGTTATTTCAATAAACGGCCAAACACAGAAATTCATTAAGAGCTAACGCGAATAAGGTAATAACAAAAAACCTGTTAAGTTTTTGCAACTTAACAGGTTTAATTAAATTAATCAAATTTTTTATTCTGCGACACAACGCACACAATTACCGTTCGACTTGCCGTTGTAGAGGTCACCTTGGGGGGACCCTGTGTAGGACACGCCGTTGCTGCCGAAGTACAAATTGGTTGCACGGCTGAATGCCATGTATGTACTGCTCCAATAACTGCCATATGTGCCGATATCGTTCAGTATATAATACTTGAAGTGGCGATATCCCACAGCGGGCATGAAGAGTCTCTCACCGTTAGCATTAGTAATAACAGCACCGCCGACAGCATTGTTAGAAGCAGCACGCCATACCCAAGTATTGTTAGTACCTGTATAATTTGATTGACTATCAAGAGCAGGATCGGTAGTGCCGTCATTATTGTAAATATCGGCGATAACCCACTTGCTCGGTACTTTCCAACCACTCGGGCAAGGGTCGTTGCCATTTTTAACAGGATTGCGAGAAGAAAT
>JAITHZ010000364.1 GCA_031279795.1 Bacteroidales bacterium | reverse complement strand
CCATTGTTGGAGCAACGGCTTTGTCATGCGTTCTTCTTTTTGCTGTTCTTGTTTTAGAATGTCTTCTTTTTGGATGTGCCATTTTTTTTATATTATTATTATTATTATTCTATATCTATATCTCTCAGTTTATCCCATCTCGAATCGCCGGTTTTCGTATCTTCATCTCCAAATCCAAGGTCGTCGAGCAATTCAATTTCGTCACTTTCATCATTGTCTTTGTTCGGCGGGGAGTGGCGCTTCAGTTTGGCGCTTACTGCTTTGTTACATTTTCCAGGCGGATGCATACGCTTCATGGGCAGTGACAATACAGCAAATTCGTATAGAAACCAGGCAATGTTTATGCTGTCATCTTCTTCTGGAATAATGATAACATCGTCATTTTCTTCAGAATATGATTTTCCGAATTTGACATACAATTTTCCGTCATATGAAACAGGTATGTCCACATCGTCTAAGCAACGGTCGCATGGAACTTTTACTTCTCCCGCCATTTGAAACTTCATTTCGAAAGCTCCAGTAATTTTTTTGACTGCTACTGTCACTTTTATATCTCCTCTTTGCAGTTCTTCTCCGTCAATATCGGCAAAAAATTTACTGTCCAACACGAAAGAATAATCTTGCAAACCTGAAGATAAGCCTTTTAATGATATCTTGTATTGATCAAACTTTCCCATAAGATTTCCTCCTTGAAAAAACTCCGCAAAGATACAAAAAAATATTGGTATACAAATATTCGGCAGTTTGTTATGCTTTGTTGAATTTTGTTATGTATTATTGTCTTAATTAAGAATTAAGAATTAAGAATTATGACATGTTTTCTATAGGAGCGCAGATGAAGCAGATTTGTGTGGATTAACTACTGACTATCAGCAAATTGCTCATAATTCCGTCGGATACAAAGATGCCTTTTCGCGTAAGCCTGATAACATCACCGTCGGAGATGCATTCCAACAATCCGCTGGCGAGGTATTTTTCGGCCTGTTTCAGAAAATAATGTTTTCGTTCACATCCGAAAACATTTTTCAGTACAGAAAGCGACAATCCCCATACAGTACGCAGCGATGTGATTACAAATTCGTTGTAAGCCGTCTCGTCATTGATATGTTCAACAGACATAACCGGATTGTTGGCCTTGATTCCAGCAATATATTTTTGTGTATCCGCAATATTGGCTGTGCGAGTCGCAACATTGCAGGAATGAGCCGAGGCGCCGATTCCAAGATAGCCGATTCCTTTCCAGTAGGCCGAATTATGGCGGGAAACAAAACCATCTCTGGCAAAATTTGAAATTTCGTAATGCAGAAATCCCATAGCAGTTAGCCTGTCTATCAACAGTTCAAACATATCAAGACTTTTTTCCTCGTCCAATGGCGTAATTTTTTTTTCTTTCAATAAATTGAAAACAGGCGTATCTTCTTCATAAGTAATATGATAGGCCGAAATATGCCCGACATTTGTCTGCAGCGCTTGTTGGAGTGAATAGCGCCAGTTGTCGAGCGACTGTTCGGGCAATCCATACATCAAGTCAATGCTGATATTCAGGTATCCGGCGTCCTGACACCTTTTCACAGCCGCTTCTGCTTGCGCTGCCGAATGTCGACGTTTCATAAATTGCAATTCACTATCTATAAAACTCTGAACGCCAATGCTTATTCGATTCACAGGTAATTTTGTCAATCCTGCGAGGAAAGTTTCGGTTAAGTCATCAGGATTGGCTTCGAGCGTAATTTCCGGTTGAGCAGAAACAGAGAAAGTCTGGTAAATTGTATCGAAAATGGGCTGATAAAAGTTAGCGTCAAACAAGCTGGGCGTACCTCCGCCGATATAGATTGTTTCGACCGTTTCGCCGGACAAGAAATTGCTCCGCAGCATCAATTCTCTGCACAACGCCTGTTTATATTCTTCCGACAACCCGACGTCAATACAGGAATAGAAATCGCAGTATACGCATTTTGTCCTGCAAAATGGAATATGAATGTAAATACCCATAATTCTTAATTCCTAACAGAACCTGACCCCTCCCCTGACCCTCCCCAAAGGGGAGGGAGCGTGCGTCATTCCAACGTTTGTACGTTTGTATAACAAGGGTCGCATTCTTAATTCTTAATTCTTAATTCTTAATTCTTAATTCTTAATTCTTAATTCTTAATTCTTAATTCTTAATTCTTAATTCTTAATTCTTAATTCCTAATTGATATGTATCTATTTTCGAGACAATCCAATTCCCGACATCGGAGGTTTTATAAGCTTTTCCATTGGCAATGTCTTCTGTAACAATACCTTTATTGAGAGATTCGTTGACAATTTCACGGATTAGCGCGGCTTCTTCCTGCAAGTCGAAAGCATATTCAAACATCAGGGCAGCCGACAGGATGGTTGCCAGCGGATTGGCAATGTTTTTTCCCGCCGCCTGCGGATACGAGCCGTGTATGGGTTCGAACAGAGCCGTATGAATACCAACCGAAGCGGAAGGCAACATGCCAAGCGAACCGGTAATCACCGATGCTTCGTCGGTCAGGATGTCGCCGAACATGTTTTCGGTGACAATCACATCGAATCGTTTTGGCCACTGAATCAACTGCATAGCGGCATTGTCCACAAACATGTATTCAGTCTCAACATCGGCATATTCGGTTTCGAGTTGCTGACCGACTTGTCGCCACAGCCGCGATGTTGCCAGCACGTTTGCCTTGTCCACTACCGTGAGTTTGTGCTGACGTTTGCGAGCATGTGAATAGGCTAAACGAATGATCCGTTCTATTTCTTCGCGGGAGTAAATGCATGTGTCGTAAGCAGTTTCGCCATCTTCGCTTCGTCCTTGCGGACGTCCGAAATACAGGCCGCTTGTCAGTTCGCGGATGCAAAGAAAGTCAGCGCCCTGAATCAGTTCATTTTTCAGTGGCGATTTATGAATCAGTGACGGAAAAGTTGTCACCGGACGAATGTTGGCATACAGTCCCAGTTTTTTCCGCATGGCCAGCAGTCCCTGTTCGGGACGTACTTTGGCAGTTGGGTCATTGTCGTATTTTGGCGAACCTATCGCACCAAACAGGACTGCGTCCGATTTCATGCACAATTCGTGGGTTGCATCGGGATACGGATTGCCTGTTTCTTCAATGGCACACGCCCCAACAAGCGCCTTTTCGTACATCAATTCGTGGCCAAATTTTCTACAAACGGCTTTTACTACTTCCAGCGCTTGTGCCACAATTTCCTCTCCAATCCCGTCTCCGGGTAATACTGCTATATTTATTTTCATTTCAGTTGTTCAGTTATTCAGTTTCCGGTGCAAAATTAGGCGAAATTATCGGGAACGTCAAACCAATTGAATAAAAAATAAAAAAATGTTGTAATTTTGCGCCACAGTTTCAGTACACTGAGTTAGAAGTTAACATGAATATTGCAGCATTAGTATCGGGAGGAGTTGACAGTTCGGTGGTCGTGTACCGGCTGAAAGAAGCAGGACTGGAGCCTGTAATTTTTTATATACGAATAGGCATGGAAAAGAAAGGCGGATACATAGACTGCCCTTCGGAGGAGGATATTGAGATAACTTCCTTTATTGCAAAGAAATATGGATGTCGGTTTGAAATCGTTTCGCTCCATGAGGAATATTGGGAAAACGTGGTGAGTTATACCATCGAAGCCGTAAAGCGCGGATTGACGCCCAATCCGGACATGATGTGCAACAAACTGATTAAATTCGGAAGTTTTGAGCAAAAATGGGGAAAAAACTTCGATAAAATTGCCACCGGTCATTATGCAACAACCACAGCGATTGGAGGAAAGACATATTTGTCCACCGCAAAAGACAAGGTAAAGGACCAGACATATTTTCTGGGACAAATCAATTTCATGCAGGTCTCGAAATTGATGTTTCCCATTGGCCATTTATTAAAGAAGGAAGTCAGAGAAATAGCCGTCACGCAATGTTTGCCGAGCGCACAACGAAAAGACAGTCAGGGAATCTGCTTTCTCGGAAAAGTCAATTACAACGATTTTATTCGCAGGTATTTAGGCGAAAAAGAAGGTGATATCATTGAGTTTGAAACAGGAAAAAGATTAGGTCGCCACAAAGGGTACTGGTTTCACACTATCGGGCAGCGTAAAGGGCTGGGATTGAGCGGAGGTCCATGGTTTGTCATCCAAAAAGATACTGAACAGAATGCAGTTTTTGTATCCAATGGCTACGAGCCTGAATCACAATACGGAACAACTGTAAATCTTGGCGCATTCAACTTCATAACCGACAATATCTGGGGAGATTTCGACGACGAAAAAGACATCACCTTCAAAATACGCCACACTCCGGAATTTACACGCGGCAAACTCACACGCATCGGCGACGTGTTCCGCATCGAATCCGACGCAAAACTGCAAGGCATTGCCTCCGGACAATTCGGCATGATTTATGACAAGGATGCACAACTATGCATCGGCAGCGGAATAATTATTTAATTCATCCCACTCGCCAATACTTTCCTGTGATGTCAAAAATAGTTTGGAAAATTTCCTTATCTGTGTCGGTCAAGGATTTGCCACGACGTTGCATCATGGTATCAGCCATGTTGAAAAAATCGGTGAGTTTGTGAATATCAAATCCATTCACGCTTTTTTTAGAAAAAGAGGGGATAAATGTTCGTGGAAATCCCGCGCCGAAAAAGTTTACGCCAACGCCCATGATAGTTGCAGTATTTATCATGGAATTGATACCGATTTTGGAATGGTCGCCCATGATTAATCCGCAAAACTGCAAATCAGCAGGCAGAAAACGTTCTTGCGCATAATTCCACAGTTTAATTTTCGAATAATCGTTTTTGAGGTTTGATGCTGTAGCGCCCGCGCCGATGTTGCACCATTCGCCGATAACGGCATTCCCAAGAAATCCGTCGTGCGCCTTGTTGGAAAAGCCATACATGACTACGTTGTTCAACTCGCCACCCGCTTTGCAATACGGACCGACAGTAGTTGCTCCATAAATTCGTGCACCCATCGTAACCGTCGCATGTTCACAGGCAGCAAAAGGAGCGCGGATGCAGGCGCCTTCCATCACTTGCGCGTCTTTCCCGATATAAATCGGGCCATTTTTTACATTCAATGCGGCACATTCCACATCTGCGCCATCTTCCAGAAAAATTGATGGAAGTCCATCGGGCAATGTTTGTGAGCCAATCACCTGAACACCTGGCGATAATGGCTGACTTTCTCGGCCTTCTGTCAACAAACGGTAGTCGTGTTGCAAAACAATGTTGTTGAGTTGAAAAATATCATACAACCACTTTATTTGTAGTGGTTTAGCTGTGCTTTCACGCACAGTCAGATTCTCAATCTGACGAAAATCGTCACTGCTCCCGTGTACTGCCAGCAAATCGCCCGCATGATACAGACATTCGCCCACTTTCAACGAAAGAACCTCTTTGGCAAATTGCGGACTGGCGCATATATTTCCTGCAACATAAAATGAATTTCCTGTTTCTGCGCCCGGATATTTATTGCTCAAATACGGTTCGGTGAGGAAGGAAATCAATGCATCAGGGAGAATTTTTTCCCACTTTTCGCGCAACGTAAGAATTCCCACCCGCAATTCTGCAACGGGGCGGGTAAAGACCAACGGAAGCAAATTCCCACGATAGTTACCATCAAAAAGAATCAGGTTCATAATCAGCCAAAACGGTTGGTTTTTGTAACGGTTTATTTTTTTCTGTTTTCCAGATGTTTTTGATAACGGCTCATAAATTTGTCCACACGACCTGCCGTATCTACTAATTTTTGTTTTCCAGTATAAAATGGATGTGATGAACTTGAGATTTCCAATTTGACAAGCGGATATTCAACGCCATCAATATCAACAGTCTCACGGGTGTTAATCGTTGAACGGGAAATGAATGTATCACCGTTTGACATGTCTCGGAATGCAACTGGGCGGTAATTTGCCGGATGAATTTCTGTTTTCATATTAACTTTTTTGTTATAATTGATTGCTTAATTTTTCGGGGTGCAAATGTACAAACTTTATTTGAAAAAAAAAAATCTTGTTAGTTGAGATTTGAGGTTAATTATGAAAATGCGACAGTATCCCGCGAAGTACACAGAATTCGCTAAATTGTTAGTGAATAAAAATTTAAAATCTACAATAAAGTATGTTTTATTGAAAATTTCAGTCCAAAGGCATAAAATTTCTTTTATACTGTTTGCTTTTTGTATACTTTTGCATGGAAAAAAATTGACTGATTATTATTTTATAAAGTATGAGAACAGAATCGGCAGAAAATCAGAAACGGTTATTTGGATTAGGAGCAATCATCGGAAATACGCCTTTGTTTAAGATAGATTACCGCTATCGGAACAAAACACGCACAATTTACGCCAAAGCGGAATATCTCAATTTTACCGGAAGTATAAAAGACCGCATTGCCTATTATATTTTGGAAAAAGCCTACAAAACAGGAGATCTACGACAGGGAATGTACATCATGGAAGCAACGAGCGGCAATACAGGCATTTCGTTTTCGGCGCTGGGCCGGGCACTGGGGCACGATGTCACGATTTTTATGCCCAACTGGATGAGCGCCGAACGCATCAATCTCATTCGCAGTTTTGGCGCTGCAATCCGACTGGTAACGCCAGAAGAAGGTGGCTTTACCGGCTGTATCTCTCTGGCAGAAAAAGCCCGGCAAGAGCATCCCGACAACATCTTTTTACCCCGCCAGTTCGACAATTGCATGAATTGCGAAGCTCATGCGGCGACTACAGGCCCCGAAATTGTTCGCCAACTGATTCAGCTGGGCATGATGCCCGACGCTTTTGTCGCTGGAGTCGGCACCGGCGGTACAGTTATGGGGGTTGGAAAATACTTGAAAAATATTTATCCAGAAACGAAAGTTTATCCACTGGAACCAGCAAATTCACCAACATTAAGCGCAGGTCATAAAGTGGGAAAACACCGAATTCAAGGTATTTCCGACGAATTTATCCCCTCAATCGTGAAACTGAATGAACTTGATGATATCGTGCAGGTAGATGACGGAGATTCTATCCTGATGGCACAAAAACTGGCCGGCAGCTTGGGAATCGGCGTTGGAATTTCTTCGGGCGGAAATTTTCTTGGCGCAGTGAAGGTGCAAAATGAACTGGGCGACGAGGCTGTCGTTACAACCGTCTTTGCCGATGACAGCAAAAAATACCTGAGTACCGACTATGCCAAAAAAGAACCGCTGAAACACTGTTTCTTGACCCCAGATATTGTGTTGGATAAATTGACAGTAGTGAAATGAGTTGAGAGTTATTAGAAAAAAAATTATAAATATTATGAATTATGAATTTCCGTTGGAGGTTGGGAACTTTTATTTTTACTTTTGCTTTCTTATTGCTGGGAAACAGTTGTAGCAACAAAGAAAAAGATGCGCAGCAACGTCTTTCGCTTGCGAAGGAATATTTGCAGCAAGGAAGATATGAGGCGGCGCGTTTACAGATTGATTCGTTAATGTTGATCTATGCCGGTTTGCCTGAGGTGTTGCGCGAAAGCAACAAACTGTTCTGGGAAATCGAAGCTGGCGAACAGAAACTTGTATTGAATAGATGTGATAGTTTATTGTCAATAAATCAAGTAATTGCCGATTCGTTGAAAAAGATTTTATGTTTTGAAAAAGATGAAACATATCAAACAGCTGGCATTTATTTCGACAAAAATCAACGACTGGAAATAATGACGAAAACGCACGGACTGCGCTTTCTCGTCAATGAAAATGGCGACATGTCGGTGGTAGGCGTCGCTTCCGGACAAGGAAAGGGGACATTTTCGGCAATAAAAGCCGAAGTTGTTTCCGGCATTTACAGCGAAACTCCCGCTCTGTCGAAAAACGACAGCAACAATTTTAATGGAGAAATTTCACAAACCATATATTTTACGCGCGGACGCGATAACGGATTTATTGAATTTCTGTATACATACAAGGACGAACCACTGAAAATTACATTTCTTGGCAGCAGCAAACCATTTTCTTTCCTGCTTTCTTCTACAGAAAAAAAAGCGATGGACGGCGTGTATACTCTGGCTGTTGCACAAACTAACCTGCATCAGTTTCTAAAAGAAAAAGCGCTTGCCCAAAAGAAAATTGAATTTACCATACAAGCCATTGAAAAATGCAACTAAAAAACACGCAGCTTATAAATCGAATAATTGAATTACAAAAATGAAATACGTTGTATTCTTTGCGGAAAATAAATACTTCTATCGTTTTTTGTCTTTTTACGTTGTTTTTTTATGCTGCATAACAAAAAAAAATATTGCAATAATTTTCTAAAAAAGACATTAGTTTTTTCGTTTTATAAAAAAAATATCTACTTTTGCACGTCTTTTTCGTAAGTTACTACTTGCAATTACCAATGTGGCAGATTTTAGTTATTCAAATAAAAAAATATCGTTATGAAAAAGTTGATTTTTGCATCATTACTTGTCATTTTTTTGCTGAGTTTGGGCGCTCCCCGTGTGATTCCTTCGCGAGACGGAAATCTGTTGCTGGACAGAAAGAAACGTGTTGAGGTAACTGTTACCTATGAGCGACAAAGTGGACGCGGCAGCAATCAGTATGCTGTCTGGATTGAAAATGAGCAGGGAAAACTTATCCGAACATTGTTTGTGACAAGGTTCACGGCTAATGGTGGCTATTCTGTACGTCCAGACTGTACGCCAACATGGGTGAACAAAGCCAGTCCATCGACTTTGTCGCAACAGCAAGTGGATGCTTTTTCCGGCGCAACGCCTGCATCGGGAAAACATGTTTGCATGTGGGATTTAACCGATGAGTCTGGTAAAATCGTGCCTCCGGGCAATTATAACTTTCTTGTAGAAGGCACGCTTTTAATGCAAAGCCGCGTACTTTTCAAAGGAACAATTTCCATAACTAATCAGAAAACAACCCGAAAAGCTGTTCCCGAATACACTTCGGATGGATCAACACGCAAAAATATGATTTCGGCAGTAGAAGCAACGTATTATCCAGAATGAATTGCAGATGAAAAATACACCAGTAGATGCAAAAATTGTTCAGGCAGTGATTGACAGTTTTCATATATCGGACTTTGAGCAGGCGACCATTCGTGAAATTGTCGCTATCTCCGGCCAAATAGAAAAACTTGCCGACGCTGAATTTATTCACATGGAAATGGGAGTACCGGGTTTGCCAGCGCCAGCCGTTGGCATAGACGCCGAAATTGACGCCCTGCGAAAAGGCGTTGCTTCCATCTATCCGATTATCGACGGACTGCCGGAACTGAAAGAACAAACTTCCCGTTTTATCAAAGCATTTATCGACATTGATATTGCGCCGCAAGGTTGCGTGCCGGTAGCCGGTTCGATGCAGGGTACGTTTACTTCGTTTCTGGTCTGTGGCCAGTGCCGTAAAGAACGGGATACCATTCTGTTTATCGACCCAGGATTTCCGGTTCAAAAAATGCAACTGGATGTGCTTGACTATAAGTCAGTTGCATTTGACGTGTATGACTGTCGCGGAGAAAAACTGAAAACAGCTGTAGAAAATTTCCTGAAACAGGGCAACATCGCCGCCATTATTTATTCCAATCCCAACAACCCTGCATGGATATGTCTGAACGAGCATGAACTGAAGATTATAGGCGAACTTGCCACCCAATACGACACAGTTGTTCTGGAAGACTTGGCCTATTTCGCCATGGATTTCCGGCATAACTTGAGCGTGCCGTTCCTCCCGCCGTTCCAGCCAACGGTGGCTCACTTTACCGATAATTATATCTTGTTGATTTCCGGCTCAAAAGCCTTCAGCTACGCAGGACAGCGCATAGGTGTTGCTGCAATTTCCAACGCGTTGTACACCCGCCATTTCCCTGATTTGCAAACACGCTATGGCGTCGGAACATTTGGTAGCGTATTCATCCACAGAGCATTGTATGCCATATCATCCGGCACGAGCCATTCTGCGCAATATGCGTTGGCAGCCATGATGAAAGCCGCATCCGATGGCCGCTTCAACTTCCTGGCTGAGGTAGAAGAATATGCCCGTCGCGCCCGCCGAATGAAGAGTATTTTTCTGAAAAACGGATTTGAAATTGTTTATGATAAAGATTTAGATGAGCCTATAGGCGACGGTTTCTATTTCACTATTCACTTTCCCGGGATGACCGGCAGCGAACTGATGAAAGAATTGCTCTTTTACGGTATAAGCGCCATATCGCTCTCTACTACTGGCAGTAAGCAGGAAGGTCTTCGCGCTTGTACTTCGTTTATTCGAGAAAACCAATATGAACTGTTGGACGAACGCCTGAAACTGTTTCGCGAGTTGAGAACAGAGAGTTAAGAATTAGGGGCATCTCTCAACTATATTTAAATATTCGTCAAAATCTTTTTATTACAGGAGAAATATCGTAACTTTGCACAATATTTCTTTACAGGAAATATGCAAAAGATAACATGTTTTTACATCAACATATATTTTGTATGCATTATAAAATCAGCGTATTAGCAGTATGTATTCTGGGAGCGGCATTCTCGCTTTCGGGAGAAAATCGTAAGGAAACGGCGCAAGGGGAGATTGAGGCGAACAGACGAAAATTTGATTATTTCTTTCTGGAATCCCTGAAGGCTAAAAAAAGCGGGAAATTAGATACTGCTTTTGAGCTGCTTCAGCATTGCTATTGGATTGATAGCCTGAATCCACAGGTTCTGTACGAGATGTCGCTGTATTACAGACTGTTTAACAACAATTCGGACGTAGTTGCTACACTGCAAAAGGCTATTGAGCTGGAACCGTCAAATTTCTGGTATCAAAGGCTGCTGGCAAGTCAGTGCGAAAGTATGCGCCAGTTTGAAACGGCTATCGAAACGTATGAAAACATGATTCGAACCTTCCCCGACAAACCGGAATTGAACTATGACCTTGCTTCACTCTATGCTCAAAACGGCAACACGGAAAAAGCCATTGACGCGCTCAATCAATTGGAAAATATTATCGGAATAAATGAAACGATTAGCATACAAAAATT
>JAITHZ010000363.1 GCA_031279795.1 Bacteroidales bacterium | reverse complement strand
ATAAAGACGGCATCGCAGCATATTTCAGAGAACATTTGCGCCTGATAATGACAGCTCCAGAACCGAAAAGAAGCAATTACCAGCAATGGCAAAAACAACAGTACTTTGAAGATTCGCTGGACTGGGCAACCAATCCGCTCTATGGGTGGTGCGCCAAGAACCGTTACAATATTTATACCGACGGCCTCAAAATATATACGACGATTGATTCGCGTATGCAACAATATGCAGAAGACGCTGTAAAAGAGCATCTTGGGAAAAATATGCAACCGGCTTTTTTCAAAGAAAAGAAAGGCCGGAGTTATGCTCCTTTTGCCTACGGAACCAGCAAAAAACAGATTGACAGCATCATGGTACATTCCATGCGTCTTTCCGACCGCTACCGCATGATGAAAAAAGCTGAAGTTCCGGAAAATGAAATCATAAAGGTATTCAATACGCCAATTGAAATGCAAGTATTTTCATGGGACGGTATAAAAGATACCATCATGTCTCCCATGGATTCAATCCGTTACTATAAATACTTTTTGAGACCGGGCTTCATGACGATGGACTCTGAAACGGGATATATCAAGGCCTATGTAGGCGGGCCGGATCTGCGTTATTTTCAATACGATATGGCCAGTGTAGGCCGACGTCAAGTCGGTTCCACCATCAAACCCTATTTGTATTCACTGGCCATGATAGAAGGCTACACACCTTGCGACCATGTGATGAATGTGGAATACAGCATCCCGCTTCCAAATGGCAGATTCTGGACGCCTAAAAACGGTTCAAAAGCCCATTACGGTGAGCTGGTAACGCTAAAATATGCATTGGCAGCATCAAACAACTGGATTTCAGCATTTTTGATTAAAAATTTGTCACCTCACCAGTTTATTGAAATGTTATATGCTTTCGGTGTAAAAAACCGGCAAATCCTGCCAACTCCCTCCACAGCGCTCGGTTCGTGTGAAATATCAGTCGAAGAAATGGTAACGGCTTACACAGCCTTTCCTTCAAAAGGAATTCGCGTTGCGCCAGTGTATGTTTCCCGAATAGAAGACAATAACGGAAACATCATCGCCGAATTTCATCCCCGAAAGGAAGAAGTTTTCAATGCGAAAGTTTCATATCAAATGCTGGATCTGCTAAAGGGCGTAGTGGATGGCGGTACAGCCGCACGGCTGCGCGGAACTTACCGGATTACTGCACAAATGGGCGGTAAAACAGGAACAACTCAAAATCAATCTGATGGCTGGTTTATGGCCGTTACGCCAAAACTTGTTTCGGGTATTTGGGTCGGTTGCGAAGAACGTACCATTCACTTCGAAACCATGCAATACGGACAGGGAGCAGCGCTGGCTTTGCCTATTTACGGCATCTTTATCAACAAAGTATATGCCGACGCATCGCTGGGATATTCTCAGCAAACAAAATTTAACATTCCTCCCGACTCCGGTATTTGTGCCGGAGGCGGCAGTGTTCATCTGGAAATACCGCCTTCCGAAGGCGATATCATTGATGAAGGAATTGATGCATATTTCGAATAAATTAGAAAATAAACAGTGATTGTACGAAAGCACACATCTATCATTGAACAAAGCATAAGGAAACTCACAGAAGGGGAAAACGCCCGTTCGGTTTGCGTTTATTCGCGTAATGCTAAATTATTGATTTCGCAGGGAGACCTGAAAATCATCATTGATTTGGCACGTTCTATTCTGTTCCCCGGATATTTCAGCAGTTCGCATATAACCACGCAAACGGCAATGAATCAGATTGGCAAACATATCGAACGCCTTTACGAACTGCTGTCTGGACAGATTTGCGCGGGACTGTGCTTTCACACAGTCGAAGCCGATTATGGAGAATGTTGGGACAAAGCGCAGGAACTGGCTACCCGCTTCATTTCTGGCATGCCCGACCTTCGTCGCATGTTGGAAACAGATGTGGTGGCAACCTACAACGGCGATCCTGCAGCCGAAAGCTATGGCGAAGTGATTTACTGCTATCCGGCAATTAGGGCAATCAGCAACTACCGTATTGCACACGAACTGCTGCTGCTTGGCGTTCCGATTATACCCCGAATGATAACCGAAATGGCGCACTCGGAAACCGGAATTGACATTCATCCTGCAGCAAAAATAGGAAAAGCCTTCACCATCGACCATGGGACAGGCGTCGTGATCGGCGCAACCGCCATCATCGGCAATCAGGTAAAACTGTACCAGGGCGTAACGCTCGGCGCAAAAAGTTTTCCTCTTGACGCCAACGGCAATCCAATTAAAGGAATCCCACGTCATCCAATTATCGAAGACGATGTGATTATCTATTCCAATGCCACCATTTTAGGACGGATAACTATCGGCAAAGGAGCAATTATCGGGGGAAATCTCTGGGTAACGGAAGATGTTCCGCCCGAAGGACGAGTTGTACAAATGAAAGCTAAACGATAAAACTGTATGGATACTTTTAAATTGATAGCCAAAACTTTTCATGGACTGGAAGATGTATTGGCCGAAGAACTTGAACAAATTGGCGCTGCCAATGTAGAATGCGGATGCAGGATGGTTTCCTTTTCTGGAGACCTGGCAATGGTATACAAAGCCAATCTCCATTGCCGTACGGCATTACGCATCCTCAAGCCTATTCATTCTTTTGAGGCTGCCAACCCCGATGAGGTATATGAACAGATTAAACTTGTCGAATGGGAAAATTTGCTGACCCTCGAAAAAACTTTTGCTGTTGATGCTGTTGTTTATTCCGACGATTTCCGACATTCCAAGTTCACTTCCTACAGAGTGAAAGATGCAATTGCCGACTACTTTACGGAAAAATACGGCAAGCGTCCATCGGTATCGGTGGTGAATCCTGATGTTTACATACACATTCATATCTCACACCACCAGTGTACATTAGCGCTCGACAGTTCCGGCGAATCGTTGCACAAACGCGGCTACAGAATTGCACAAACCGAAGCTCCGCTAAACGAAGTGCTGGCTGCCGGAATAATTCTGAAAACCGGCTGGCGTGGCGAATCCTCATTCCTCGACCCTATGTGCGGATCCGGAACATTGCTGGTTGAAGCCGCCATGATTGCAATGAACATTCCACCAGGCCTGTACCGCAGGGAATTTGCCTTCGAGAAATGGCCTGATTTCGATTCAGAACTCTTTGATACTCTCTATAACGACGAAAGCGCCGAACGCAAGTTTCATCACCAAATATACGGTTCGGACATATCTGCGAAAGCGATTCAAGTTGCAGAAAAAAACATCAAGAACGCAGGATTGAGCAAATATATCAACCTGACGGTTAAACCCATACAACAATACACCGAAGCGCCTGATAAAAACGGAATTATCGTATGCAATCCCCCGTATGGAGAACGCCTTCCCGAAAATGACATTGCCACTCTTTATCAGATGATAGGCGAACGGTTGAAACACGTCTTTTCTGGCTACGATGCTTGGATTCTGAGCAATAACGAAATAGGATTCAATAACATATCGTTAAAATCAACCGAAAAAATTGCTCTGAAAAACGGCGATATAGATTGTGAATTACGTCATTATCAATTATTTAAAGGGAAATACAAAGAACGTAACTGACTTTAATATCGTCAAAAAATTTAAAAGCCGAAGGTGATTGCAAATATGGCCGTCTTGTCAGGTATTTTCAATTCTCAATTCGTGTTTAATAATTTTTATCACCTTTGATACTGCAGCGTTCACTTCTGGCGAGAGTTCCATGCCCAATTCGTTGATTTGTGCTGCTGAGATGACAATCAAATCAATTTCCGGCAGTTTTTCGGTAAGCGCCATAGCCTCAATCATGTCGCGAAGGCCTATTTCGTGTGCGCTCATCAAGCGGGGGAAATCCGAAGCGTAACGCGGTTTCAAGAGGCGAACCGTACCCGGAGGATTATTATCTAACGTTGCATCAATCATGATGATATGCTCATACTCCTGCAAAAAACTCAACAAATGCAACCCGCCTGTGCCACCGTCCATCAACTGAATGTCGGCTGGCAGGTTTTCCTTTTCCAGTGCGCGGATCACGTGAATGCCTGCACCTTCGTCTTTCAACAAGAGATTTCCTACTCCAAGAATCAGCGTATTTTTCACCATATTGAAAAATGCACATACCGTTTAGGATTCGCTTTTAGGTCAATCATAAGAGAATCAGCGCTTTGAACTGTATTATTCAGATTGTCATACAACTTTCGGTCTTTCATTAACAAACCAAGCGAACTGTTGGAATTGTTCAGCGCCAAGGTCAGCGCTTCCAGGTTTTTCACCGACTGATCAAGCGTATTCATAGTTGACTTAAAATCAATTTGTTTCAATCCTGAACTTACTTCTGTAAAATCAGACGAAACGGTTGTCAAATTATTGGCGATTGCAGGCACATCTCTATTTAAGATGACAGTTAGCTGTCGTGACGAATGAACCAGATTGGCCGTAGTTTGGTTTATATTGTCAAGTGACTGCTTAAGGGCAGGATCGCTCAAAAGCACCTGCAAAGACCACAAAATCGTATCAATACGGGGAAGAAGATGTTCAACCTGCGGAACAATGTCCTCAACCTTTGTCACAAGTCCGCTTTTTGTCTGATTTTCAGCAGGAATAGTATCACCCAGCGGGAGCAAGCCTGCCGTAGTTCTGTCAATGTGCAGCATAACTGAGGCGTCGCCCAGCAACGAGGACTGCAAGGTGGCATATGTTCCATTCGGCAGTTTTAAGTCGCTGTCCAAACTCAATTCTATGGTAATATTACCCAGCTTGTTGTAATTGTACACCATTTCGTTTATCAATCCTACCCTGAAGCCATTCAAGTACACTGGGGTCGAAACGGAACAGCCCGTAACATCCGTCAAGTTAATGTAATAATAATTAGCTGGTTTCATGATGTTTTTCCCTTTCAGGTAATTAACGCCAAAGAAGAGCAGCAATGCGCTGAAGATAGCAGCTATGGCTATTTTTATTTCTCGTGATTGAAATTTTTTCATTTAAAATTATTTTAATAATGCGCTAATATTTAATGCAATACCAAATTCCATGGAAGAGATAGAGGCATATCCGTCTTTGATTTCGGCGTAAACGGCAAGTTCCGGCACAAAATAGTATCGAGCGCCGATAAAAATTGCAGCAGTTGGTTCATTGGGGATGGCTTTCGGTCTACTGCCAACCCCGGAAGAATTAATAAAATTATAGCCAATCAGCACGCCTGCGTAAGTATCAACGTTATCCAACAAATGATAATGAAATGTGCCTCTTGCACCAAGAGTGGAGTAGGAATAGTTGTAATATTCATGGAAATCAGTGACTTGCTCTTCCCATTGAGTAGAGGTAGCGGCCAGATATGCACCCACGCCAACTGAGGCTTTGCCGTTTAGCAATCCATCGACGACCCCATATTCAAACGATGCAGAAATAGGAGGTACAAGCGTTTTATAGCCTGATCCCCAGTAGTTTCCAAATCCAATACCCAGGTGAACAGTGGCTGTGCCGGCTAAAAATTCTGTTTGGGCATAAACATTCCCCGCCAAAGCCAGCCATGTAAAAAGCACATATACCGCTTTTCTCATTTTTTTTGTTTGTTTATTATTCTTTTATGTTATGAAAGACATTTTGTATGTCTTCATCTTCATCCAATTTATCCAGCAATTTATCCAGTTGAACGCGCTGTTCGTCTGTTACAGTTTTTGTATCGTTCGGAATCCGTTCGAATTCAGCGCTTAGTATTTCAAAACCATTTTCTTCCAGGTATTTTTGAATCTCGGAATAGGCTTTGAACTCACCGTAAATCAAAATTTCCTCATCGTCCTGAACAACTTCATCCACGCCATAATCAATCAGTTCCAATTCGAGTTCCTCAATCGAAACTCCATCTTTTGTCACAATTCTGAAAATGCATTTATGTTCAAAGAGAAATTCAAGACTGCCAGAAGTTCCCAGCGAACCGCCATGCTTATTTAAGTAGCTGCGGATATTCGCAACTGTCCGCGTAGGATTATCGGTTGCCGTTTCCACAACGATGGCAATTCCGTACGGCCCATACCCTTCGTAAACAATTTCTTTGTAGTCGGCTTCATCTTTCGATGTTGCTTTTTTGATGGCTCGTTCTACATTATCTTTGGGCATGTTTTCTTTTTTGGCCTGTTGAACCAGCACTCGCAAGCGTGGATTCACGTCGGGGTCGGGACCGCCTTCTTTTGCTGCAATCGTTATCTGTTTCCCCAGTTTAGTGAACACGCGCGCCATGTTGCCCCATCGTTTTAATTTTGTCGCTTTCCTGTATTCAAATGCTCTTCCCATAAAAATTACATTTCTATTTAATTATTTTTTCATTCGCAAAAGTAGAAAAAATATCAAGATAAAATGGTTTCTATCTTGATATTTTAGGAATTTTTCTAACGCAAAGATGCTGCCAACTCTTGCTCAAAAGCATGTTGCAGGTTTTCCATTACTTTATCTATTTGATTGTCTGTCAATGTTTTTTCTTCGCTTTGCAAAATAAAGCTCACTGCGTACGATTTTTTACCTTCCGGCAAATTTTTACCTTCATAAACATCGAATAGCGAAAGTTGTTTCAACAGTTTTTTTTCGGTTGCATGGGCTATTTTTTCAATTTCGGCAAAGGTAATTTTTCTGTCCAGCAACAGTGCCAAATCTCGACGAACAGAAGGATATTTCGGTATTTCCGAAAATCTTACCTTTGTTTTTCCGGCTTCTTTCAACACAAGCGACCAGTTCAGCTGTGCAAAATAAACATCGGAATCAATGTCGAATTTTTTGCAAATATTTTTCGAAATGATGCCTGTCTCGCCGATAATGTTCCCATTTCCAAGCGTATATTGCAATGCTGCAGAAAATATTTCGTTTTGCCATTCGGCGACTTTCAGTTTTTGGGGAATGCCCAGGCGCAACAAAATGGCTTCTACACTGGATTTCAGTTCAAATACCGACATTTTTTCATCGGGATGCGCCCAGTTGTTTGTCACTTTATTTCCTGTCATCCAGATTCCTAACTGCATATTTTCCGAATAGCCTGTCAACACATTTCCATCTGCTTTTTGGGCAACTTTTTCAGGGTCAATAAAGTAGCAATTCCCAAATTCATAGAATCTTAAATCGACATTTCGACGGTTCCGGTTGTAGGCTATGCTTTCCAGTCCGCCAAAAAGCAAGGTTTGGCGCATAAGGCTCAAATCGGCGCTCAGTGGATTCATCAGCGTAACGCAATTGTTTAGCGGATAAGCCTGTGAATGTTCGTAATAGGAAATTTTCGTCAACGAATTGTTCATGATTTCGGAAAATCCACATCCGGTTAGCTGGTCGGAAATCAGATTTTGCAATTTATGGGCGCGGTCGGTTATCGTTTGATAGGACAGATTCGATTTGAGTTCTCCACTGACTTCAACGTTGTTGTAGCCGTAGATACGGAGAATATCTTCAATTACGTCAACATCCCTTCGCACATCCACGCGATATGTAGGAATATGCAAATTCAGTATGTCGTCTGTTTCCGAAACAATATTGATTTCCAGTGAGTTAAGAATTTGTCGGATGGTTTCTCTGTCAATTTTTTTTCCGATTAAGGACTGAGTTTTCTGAATGGAAAGCTCTACTTCAAAATCCGCAACAGGCTGTGGATAAACGTCTTGTACTTTGCCGGAAATCTTGCCTCCAGCCAGTTCTCGAATCAGCAGGGCGGCGCGTTTCAGCACATACAACGTATTGTTTGGGTCGCATCCGCGTTCGAAGCGAAACGACGAATCGGTGTTCAAGCCGTGTCGCCGCGCGGTTTTGCGAATCCACACCGGATTGAAACAGGCAGATTCGAGAAAGACGTCGGTCGTTTCTTC
>JAITHZ010000275.1 GCA_031279795.1 Bacteroidales bacterium | reverse complement strand
CGTAAATTGCCGATTTTTCGAAACGTACTAAATTAAATAAAAACCATGCAACATTGGCTGTAACATAATCGGCTATAATGTATTTTAAAATTTGTGTTTTTCGTTTCATGCTTTGTGTTTCATTCAAAAACGTTGCAAAGATAAACTATCTTGGGACAATATCAAAAAATGGGAATATAGTCAGTATCAATAACAGTCCAAATTTCCAATCAAAATTAAAAATCTTGCGCCAAAATGCTCTTAATAGGGCAATTTATAATAGACCGAATACATGATTCCCCATTTTGATGAACCGTATCCGGGTATATACCAGGGTTTTAAATGTTCATTGTCGTTTTTTTCCGTAAATTTTACCTTGTAGGCAAGCCCCAAACCCATGTAGAAATTGCCAGTCATCCGTACTTGAATGCCGACCTGAAATTCGCCCCACGTTACTGTAGACGACTGTGTTTCAGGATTTCCAACGTAAATGTCTTTCCAGTATGGATCCGACAGCACGATGTTGCCAATTGCATATCGGAAGGAAGAAAATCCATAGCGAAGGCCAAGGTAAAAGAAATCTTCATTCCGTCTATTTAACATGCTGTAGTTAAGACCTATTCGTGCATACATTGAAGGCGACGTGCTGAGGCTCAACGCACGTTCCGTTGTGGTGTTTCCTTTTCCTATTCCAATTTCCACAGCAGGGAAATATTTGTTGTCCAGATTAGCCATTCCCGCAAGCTGAAAAGCAACGTTTTTGCCTCCAAACAGATAATTTACCGGACTGAACAAATCCGTGCCAACGTATACGCCCTGAAAAAAAGCCGCCGTCTTCTCGTCCGGCGATTGAATCGTCTGCGCTTGCAACTGGGTTGTGGCAAAAAACAAAACAGCTGCACTAAAAAAACAACTGTATATTTTCTTTCGGTTCATTGGTTATTTCGCGGTTTGGAATGAGAATGCTGTCGATGGCGTTTTTGCTGTAAACAACGCTGTCGATAGTAAAAAACATGGCACAGCCGCATGTTTCGGAAATAAAATGTGGCTGATTGTTATGAAAAAATTCTATCAAATCAATTTCATCTTCAATTGAAGTATATTTTAATCTGAAAATGTACTTTGTTGAAGAATTGTTTATCCGCAATGGTAATCTCAGTTGATTGAGCTTGGTCGCGCCTGTCCGTGAAAAAAGGAGCAAAGTGTCTTCCAACGTACTGTAAATAAAGGCCGAATCGGGTGTTTGCAGACCTGCATTGTGGTGAAAATTTATCACCATGCCTGTTAGCGTTGATTCGGTACATTCCGTATCACCGCATCCGTGAAAAAATGCAAAGACGGATATGATATAGGTAATGCCAAAACGTTGGGTATGTTTTTTCAGAATTTTTCCCATTTGACGATTTCTGCTGTATTTTTACGGTTTTTGGACGGAAATGCTTCGGATATTGGATATCCGACAGGTAAGATAGCTACTGGTTCGATGCAGTCGGGCAAACCGAGAACTTCGCTGCAAATACTGGCGTCGAAATTACAAACCCAGCATGTTCCCAATCCAGATTCGGTGGCTGCCAGACAGATGTGTTCTATGGCGATGGCAGCATCAATGTCGCAAAAGTCTTTTCCATCTTTTCGCTTCCACGACTGGGAATGATCGCCACAAACGACAATAAACAGTGGCGCAGCCGCAAACCACTCGCGCGGATAGCAACGCTGTAACTGGATACGTTGTTCTTCTTCTCGGACTACAATGAAATACCATGGCTGATAGTTCACCGCCGACGGTGCAAGTCTCGCTGTTTCAATTAGATAGCTAATAGTTTTTTCATCTATCGGGGTTGGCGAAAAATTTCTCATGGAATGACGCCGTGTAACAAGTTCCAAAAAATTCATATTATATTTCTTTTTCAATGTTATATTTGTTTCGTTCGTTGGAATTGCGGGATATCAGTTCACCCAAAAAGCCGGTTAAAAACAGCTGTGTACCTAAAATCATGGCAGTAAGCGAAATAAAGAAGTACGGACTGTCGGTGACTAATCGGTATGGCAAATTGTTATACACTGCGTACAGCTTCGACGCGCCGACGACGATTACGGCTAACAATCCCAGTAAAAACATGAAACTGCCAATCAGTCCGAAAAGATGCATCGGTTTGACGCCAAAACGCGAAAAAAACCACAGAGTCATCAAGTCCAAATATCCGTTAACAAAACGGTCGAGGCCGAATTTGGTTTTGCCATATTTTCGCGGCTGATGTCGCACTTCCTTTTCTCCTATTTTGCAAAAACCTGCATTTTTGGCAAGATAGGGAATGTAGCGATGCATGTCGCCATACACTTCAATCCGTTTGACAACTTCGAGTCGGTAGGCTTTCAGTCCGCAATTGAAATCGTGCAGCTTTATGCCTGATATTTTGCGCGCCGTAGCGTTGAACAATCTGGTTGGCAATGTTTTGGAAAGCGGATCGTAACGCTTTTTCTTCCAGCCTGAAACGACATCCAGTCCTTGGTCAACAATCATGTTGTACATGTGCGGAATTTCTTCTGGACTGTCCTGTAAATCAGCATCCAGCGTAATAACCACATTGCCTTCGGCTTTCTGGAAACCACAGAACAGGGCTGGTGATTTGCCGTAGTTGCGTTGGAATTTAATGCCTTTTACTTGTGGATACTTCCGGTTTAATGCGTCAATTACCTGCCAGGAATGGTCGTTGCTGCCGTCGTCTACAAATATGACTTCGTAGGTAAAGTCATTTTTGTCCATCACATGCTTGATCCATTCAAACAACTCCGGCAACGATTTTTCTTCATCATATAGAGGTATAACGATTGAAATATCCATGTATTTATTTTTTAAGTGATTTCTGAAGTATTTTCCGGTTTGTTCAGTTTCTTTTTAACAATCAGCGCAATGGGCACCGACAGAAAGAAACCTGTTACAACGCAATTCCACAACAATCCTACAGCCAATTCAATTGTTGCAGTATTGTGTTGTATATCAGCTAATTGACGCCATTGATGTCGCATCAGTTCAATTTGCTGAGGAGATGCATTGTTTTCTGTGAATCTGTTGATGGAATAATCAACCATATTCATCTGAAATTGAATTATTTGTGAAACTGTTTCAGGAATAACGTACTGTCCGCAGACATAAACTACAAAGGCAATGATTAATCCGCCGAAAAAGAACAGTAGAATGCCGAAGTTCCATGCTGTGGAAAAAGTGATTGAACCTTTCAGCAGAGCGTTTCGTAACTTTTTGACATAAAAGTAAGCCAGTACAGGTATCAGTAAAAACGATAAATAAAACACCTCCTTCAATGCCGTTACTGAAAAATGATATACAACAATGAAACACAAAAAAATACATGCGAA
>JAITHZ010000072.1 GCA_031279795.1 Bacteroidales bacterium | reverse complement strand
GGGCATATAAGATAATCGGCGGCGTGAAGGAATCTTCGAACTTTGCTCTGTTGGCGCTTGCGTCTTCTATAGAAGTTGAAAAGACGGAAACATCTCTTTTTCTGCGTGTTAATGGCATCCGTCTACCTGAAAGCGAAATCATCATTGCCACTGCCGATCGCAACAAATCTTTCTATGGCGCAATTGCCGTTGAACGTGGCCTGACCGATGCGGGATTCACACTGCGATATGGCGGATTCTCCGACACTGGCAACCGCATCGAACTTTCGTATGCCTGTGCCGCCGGTTTTGCAAGCAGCGATGAAGAAAAAGCCGTGCTGGTTATTGACCGTTCCGGTACGGGTGAATTTAATTCTTCTGATTTAGAATACATTCCTGTGTCAGAAGTCGATGTATTGCGTCGGAAACTCGTTTTCCACAACGTCTTTTTCGACAGAGATGGTAATGGGATGGATGTTTTTACGTTTGCTTATGGCAAAACAGAATCACTTGGCAATCTGGAAGTTATTCCACCAACCTGTGGATTAGTTGATGGAGAATTTACGCTGCAGCTGGACTGGGGCGTACGCGGTTACAACTATGTATTAAAGAATTTAGCGACAGGCAATACTGTCAGTCAAGGTTGGGAAGGCAGCCGCAATATTCATGTAACAGGCTTAAATACAGGTAATTATGAACTTACTGTAAGCGAAGACGGAGGCTATACATTCGAAAGTGATATGGCGTCGGGTGCACTCTTACGGGCTAAAACCACCAATTTCCTGCCAGCTATTGACGGAAATATTCCGTTTCGTGTTTCAAATATAACTGAAACATACACAATAGGTTATACAGCATCTACAGCAGAAGTTGGCAGCGCAAGCAATATTTTCCACTATGGGTTGAAACAGTCGGGCAACAGGTTGTACAAGGTTGAAAACGGCAAGGAAACACTCTTGAGTGGAGTCACGCTGCAAACAGGTGATGAACTGAAAATTGAAAAAGGGCTTATATCAATATCTTACTATAGAAATGGAACGAAAGTAGGCTCAAGCACAATACGGTTGCAGGATTACGGACTGTCGTTTTACGGATTGATAGATTTTGGCAACGGCCCAGCAGAACTGTTGAATGTCAAAGCTGAAGGATTTTTTAATCTGATAGATTACCGGTGGAATGTTACGAGTGGCGTCACTGCTGTGAGAGCTGGCAATTCTTCGAAAAAATACGCCATCGAAATTCCCGGATGTGAAACAAAATCTACAGCGCTGCCCTTGCCCTATGCTGGCGATAACATGCTGCAGGTAAGCGTCATACAAGGAACTCGAATGCTGCATGTGAACTTGACCCTTGATGTGCCTTCGCGCGTTTCGCTGCTGGTATTCGACACAAAAGGCTTGCCAGTAGCACGGCAGGAACTCGCTGAACCGCAAACCGTACAGACTGCGACGTTGCAGCTTCCGCAAGCAGGCGTATTCATCGTCAAAGCCTTGACTTCCGACGGAAGAGAATACGGGCAAAAGGTGAGAGTTAATTAGGAATTAGGAATTAAGAATTAAGAATTAAGAATTAAGAACAAACGTTCGTGTCTCTATCTGGAGACACGAACGTTAAATTTCAACTAACAAATGCAACTTTAAGTATAAGAAATTTCTTATGCAGTACATAATCCCATTCATATCGTTGCTGAACGAAATGTCGCTATACCTGTTGTTCGGCTTTCTAATCGCAGGCATACTTAACGTTTTTGTACCGAAAGAAATATACGGAAAACATCTGTCGAAATCTGATTTTCGGTCAGTGCTATTGTCGGCGTTGGCGGGCGTGCCGTTGCCGCTGTGCTCGTGCGGCGTTATACCTGTCGGCATGTCGTTGCGCAAGGAAGGAGCAAGTAAAGGAGCAACGGTGGCTTTTTTGATTTCAACTCCTCAAACAGGAGTGGACAGCATCGCCGTTACCTGGTCGATGCTGGGATTGCCGTTTGCGCTGCTGCGCCCGATAGCTGCGTTTGTTACAAGCCTTTGTGGGGGGATTCTTACCAACAGATTCGACAAAACAGAACCCAATGTCGGGAAGCAAATCTCTGACCGAGAAAAAGAAAAAACAAAAAGCAAACGAAAAAACAAACTCCTGCAAGCGCTGCACTACAGTTTCGTGGAAATGATTCAAAATATTGGCAAATGGCTGGTAATCGGGATTTTTGTTGCAGGTTTGATTGCCGTTTTCGTTCCCGATGACTTTTTAACCTCCAACCTAAACAATCCGCTACTGAACATGCTTGTTGTTCTGGCAATTTCGGTGCCGATGTACACTTGTGCGACCGGTTCTGTTCCGCTGGCTGCCATTCTGGTGATGAAAGGCTTATCCCCTGGCGCAGCGTTCGTCTTTCTGATGGCAGGGCCTGCTACAAGTTTCGCCACTATGACGGTAGCAGCTAACATACTGGGCAGAAAAACGTTAATTATCTACGTTGTGAGCATTGTCGCAGGAGCAATAGCTTTCGGTTTAGCGGCAGACTACCTGCTGCCTTCCGCCTGGTTCGGTATGGGAAAGATGAACCACGCCTTGATGCACACGCATGAACATGGCACATTTTCGTGGTTTGACACCGTTTGCTCAGTGCTTCTTGCCGGATTAATTCTCAATGCGTTTTTGCAAAAATATTTCCGATCGTCGAAATCAAGCCTGCTGGAAGCAGCAAAAATTTACAAAATTGACGGTATGACGTGCAGCCATTGCAAAATCAGCATAGAGAGGAGCTTATTGCGTTTGAAGGGTGTAACTTCCGTCCAAGTGAATTTGAATAAAGGAATCGCCTGTGTGGAAGGTACTCCGAACGATGCCGACGTGCAAAAAATCGTGGAGGAATTGGGATACCGTTTTGGAACCTGAATTAATCTATATTATCTTTTGTTTAAATATTCATTTTCAAACTGTTGCAGTTCAATTGCTGTTTTGTCCACGAACATTTTATATTCATTGCTGTGCGGGTTGAGCGGTCGATGCTGCAAGGCCTGTTTGATTTTTTCCCAGCGCCGGATGATTTGAAATGTTTTTTCGTCAAAAAAGGCATTGCCAAAACGCTCCCAGATGCAGGAAACGGCAAGATTGGAAATATGATTCATATCGTCGGCAAAAAAACGGTAATCCCGCAATTCGTCCAGCACGATTTCGAAGGAAGGAAAATAGACAATCGAATGAAACCGACGCTGCAACGCTTCAATAGCCAGCAACAGAATTGATTTGCTTAACTGATTTTCGTGCGCCCCGTCTTTCCAGTGCCGGATTGGACTTACGGAAAGCAGGATTTTTAATTGATTA
Source organism: Bacteroidales bacterium (assembly GCA_031279795.1). GTDB lineage: Bacteria > Bacteroidota > Bacteroidia > Bacteroidales > WRGA01 > WRGA01. The sequence continues at coordinate 3,353 of JAITHZ010000072.1, read as the reverse complement.
TTTTCCATCAACAGTCTGGAAAAAAGCTCGGTATAGGCGTCGACAATTTCATCAACCGTCAAACGCTGGCGAACAAACAGTCGGTCGGGCAATTTGTGGCAATTGGAAACAACCTTGCCTGTTTCCCGTAACAGATAAACATAAGCAGTTCCAAAGGTTAACATCAGTATGTCGGTTTGTTTCAAGCAACTGTTCGACAAAGCGCCATTCATATTTTGGAGACAATCGGCTGCATTATCGGACGAAAACCGGCTGTGAAACAAAAAATTGTGATACATTCCCTTATGAAAAAACAAATCCTTTTCGGTAAACTGCTTTCCATCCAGCGCAATATCCAACACCGCCTTTATCGACAGAGGATTGTAAAGAATGCCAAAAGGATTTACATTCACATTAAACCTGCTGTCCAACAACCGTTTACCAATATTTTCTGCAAAGCAGGAGCCACAAAGCAACAACCTGTTTTCATGCGAAATACTAAAAGGATAAACTGGCAAATCAACAATTGTGCGAAATTCCATGTTTTATTCTGTTAATGTGTCCAACAAATACTGATTATCAAAATGAAGAGGTAATATATCCTTCACAGAATCAACCTGCAAGACTGTATCCTTTCCGGCCATATACAAACGAATTGGTTTCCCAAAACGGTTTTCACATTCCAGCAGCGTTTGCCGACATATTCCGCACGGCGATAGAGGTACGGCAGTAAACGTGCCATGCAGCTGAGCAACAATGCAAACGGCTTGCACCGACACATCGGGGTAAGTGGCATTGGCATACGCCAGCGCAACACGTTCGGCACACAGTCCAGCCGGAAAGGATGCATTTTCCTGGTTGTTACCCGTCAATATTTCGCCATTTTCCAGCAACACGGCGCAACCAACCAGAAAGGCCGAATACGGTGCGAAGGCCATAGCCGACGCTTTCTGTGCCCGTTCAAGCAAATGCTTTTCTGCATCGTTCAATTCTTCGACAACAAACGACTTTATTTCTATTGTGTAAATTTGTTTTTTCATATTAACAACGTATAATTCTGTGCCAAAGGTACTTCATTTTTTTCTTTTTACCTGCAATTTCGCTTGAAATATCATGATTTATATTTACTTTTGCGCGCAATTTTAAAACAATTAGTTAGCTGTAAATGAAAACTCATTTAAGGAGGTATTATATATTACTCATTTTTTTATCGTATTCTGGCTATTCAATTTATGCACAAAATAATAATTATACTGACTATATAAACAAATATAAAGATACAGCAGTCAAACACATGAAAAAATATAAAATTCCGGCAAGCATCAAACTGGCGCAGGCCTTGCTGGAATCGAATGCAGGACAGAGCCGACTGGCAAGGATGGCCAACAATCATTTCGGAATAAAATGCAGCCGAAGCTGGTCGGGCCCTTGCTTCAACATGGACGATGACCTGCCGAACGAACCATTCAGACAATACGCAACCATAATGGATTCATACAACGACCATTCGCTGCTGTTAACTCAAAATGCACGCTATTCAGTCCTGTTCAAACTGGACATAACAGACTACAAGGCGTGGGCAACCACTTTACAGGATGCGGGTTATGCTACGGATAAAAAATATGCCTCCAAATTAATCTCGTTAGTCGAAAAATATAACTTGACCGAGTATGACAAAAAAAACGCTCATACCCCCGACGAACGCCGTGCCATTCATCTGACAACCCAGTACGAATTTTACAAAACATTCTCAGGCCTGCTGTATGTCGAAGCGCACGAAGGCGATACATACGCAGGAATTGCCGCCGAATTGAAATTCGTTTCCAAAAACGATTTACTCAAATTCAACGACGCCACAAGCTCCAACACTACACTGAAAACATACGAACCGGTTTATTTGCATGAGAAAAAGAAAAAAGCAGAAAAACCATATTATTATCATTATGTAAAGGATGGCGAAACCTTGCACAGTATTTCGCAACTGTATGGCATCCAACTGAAAAACTTATGCAAGATGAACAAAAAATCAACGAATTTCCTACCTAAAGAAGGGGATTTACTGAAATTAAGATAACAATTGTGCATATATTTCAATAATAAACATTATCTTTGCCACTTGAAAGAAAAATATGTATGGAATTATCAACATTAACCGCCATATCTCCGGTTGACGGACGTTACTGGAATAAAACAGAAAATTTTGCAGCCTGTTTTTCCGAATATGCCTTAATTAAATACCGAGTCAGGATTGAAATTGAATATTTTATTGCCTTGTGTGATTTGCCTTTACCGCAATTAACGTCAATTGAAAAGACCCAGTTTGTCGAGCTTCGGAAAATATATACGAACTTTTCACTTACGGATGCTCAATGGGTGAAAACGATAGAATCGGTTACCAATCACGATGTTAAAGCTGTAGAATATTTTATCAGAGAAAAATTTGACTCGCTGGATTTACAACCTTATAAGGAATTTATTCACGTTGGATTAACTTCGCAAGACATAAACAATACTGCAATTCCGCTTTCTATCAAGGAAGCGTTGTCCGACATTTATTATCCACTGATTGAAAAGATAATCGCCCAGCTAACTTATTATGCCGACGAATGGAAATCCATCCCAATGCTGGCCAGGACTCACGGACAGCCTGCTTCTCCTACCTGTCTGGGAAAGGAAGTTCAGGTGTTCGTCAGCCGTTTGGAACGGCAACTGGCGCTGATGAAGGATGTTCCGATTTCAGCGAAATTCGGTGGCGCTACAGGAAATTTCAATGCGCATTCCGCCGCTTTTCCTTCTGTGGACTGGCGAGCATTTGCCGACAAATTTGTCAGTGAAAATCTCGGACTCGAACGCGAACCATTCACCACACAAATTTCCAATTACGACAATCTGGCGGCTTTGTTCGATGCTCTTAAACGTTTGAATACCATACTAACAGACTTAGCACGTGATTTCTGGCATTATATTTCCATAGAATATTTCAAGCAAAAAATCAACCGGCAGGAAGTCGGTTCTTCTGCTATGCCACACAAAGTCAATCCGATTGATTTTGAAAATGCCGAAGGAAATCTGGGAATTGCCAACGCAATATTGGAACATCTATCGGCCAAACTTCCCATTTCGAGATTGCAACGCGACTTGACCGACTCAACGGTTTTGCGCAATCTTGGAGTGCCTTTTGCCCATACCTCCATCGCATTGCTCAGCCTGTCGAAAGGCCTTGCAAAATTGCTGCTGAACCCACGCGCATTAAATGCTGACCTTGAGGAAAACTGGTCGGTTGTGTCCGAAGGTATTCAAACCATTCTGCGCCGCGAAGGATACCCAGAACCGTATGAAGCCTTAAAAAAATTAACCCGTACAAATAAGGCCAT
>JAITHZ010000059.1 GCA_031279795.1 Bacteroidales bacterium | reverse complement strand
CGGACATGATAATCAGCGACATCATGATGCCGATAATGGATGGCATTGCGCTGACGAAGAAAATAAAATCGAATATCAATGTAAACCACATCCCGGTGATTCTACTCACAGCCAGGACTTCCAACGAAGACAAGGCCGAAGGTTTTGATACTGGAGCCGACGCTTATGTTTCGAAGCCGTTTAATATCGACTTGTTGAAAAAACTTATTGAGAATCTCTTTGAAAATCGCGAACGGTTGAAATTGAGGGCAATTGATTCTGAAGAGAATAAATCGCTGATTAAACCAATCGTTCTGCAATCATCAGACCAGTTGCTGTACGAAAGAATAATCAAGATTATTAACGAAAACATTGGAAAGCCCGACCTGACGGTTGAGTTTCTGGCGCTCAATGTCGGCATGAGTCGCGTCCACCTGTACCGAAAGATAAAAGAACTGACTGGACAGTCGGCGCACAATTTCATCAAATCCGTTCGCTTGAAGCAAGCCATGACATTGCTTACCAAGTCCGAGTTGACAATTTCCGAGATAGCATATGCCTTGGGATTCAGCAACCTGTCGCATTTTTCCGATTCGTTCCACAAATATTACGGCAGTTCACCCACAGAGTTTATTAAGAGAGTTGAGAGTTGAATGTTGAGAGTTGAGAACGAATTCACTCTCAACTCTCAATTCTCAACTCTCAACTGATTAGCGTTCCGATTTTCTCGCCTTGCAGCGCTTTTTCAAGATTTCCCGCCCCGTCCATGTCGAAAACGATGATTGGCAGGTTGTTTTCGCGACACAGGGTTGTGGCGGTCAGGTCCATTACTTTCAGGTTGCGGCGGTAGATCTCGTCGTATGAGATTTCGTCGAACTTCACAGCCGACGGATCTTTTTCCGGGTCGGCGGTGTAGACGCCGTCGACGCGGGTGCCTTTCAGCATCACGTCGGCTTCGATTTCGATGCCGCGCAATGCTGCGCCTGTATCGGTGGTGAAAAACGGGTTGCCTGTGCCGCCGGACAGAATGGCAACTTGTCCGTTTTCCATCGCTTCAATGGCCTTCCACTTCGTGTAAAATTCGCCGACAGGCTCCATGCGTATTGCCGTCAGAACTTTCGACTTGACGCCGGCTGCCGTCAACGCCGAACTCAAAGCCAAACTGTTGATCACGGTCGCCAGCATGCCCATCTGGTCGCCTTTCACCCTGTCGAATCCTTTGGTTGCGCCGCTTAATCCTCGGAAAATGTTTCCGCCGCCAATTACAATGCCTGTCTGTACTCCGGCGTCTACTATATGTTTGATTTGTTCGGCATATTGGCCCAATCGTTTTTCATCAATGCCGTACTGTTGTTTTCCCATCAGCGATTCGCCGCTGAGTTTCAATAATATGCGTTTATACTTCATCATTTTTATTTATATAAATGTATGGTCATTTATCGGTTATTTTCTTTATCCATTCCTCCGTCCGGGAACATCTTGCCCTAAAACGCAAACAGAGACTGAAATTATTAAAAATGAGAAAATTAATTTTTTCATGCCACTAATACTTTATCCGTACAAAGTTAGAAAAATTTATCGCAAACGAATAATTGTAAATTACATCTATTAATTATTATTATTATTTAACGTTTGTCGGCTTTTTTCTGCACAAAAAATAGTTGTACCTTTGCTTTTCGAAATTAAACGAATTGATATTAGACAAAACTCACATAAATTTTTTTATTATGGTAGATGTAAAACATTATTTAAATGGAGCCGAAGAAAAAATGCAGTCGGCAATAGCATTTTTAGACGAAACGCTGGCGCATATTCGTGCAGGCAAGGCAAATATCCGGATACTGGATGGAATAAAAATTGACTATTACGGTGCGCACACGCCACTTGCCGGCGTAGCTACTGTGACAACACCCGATGCTAAAACCATCGTAATTCAGCCTTGGGAAAAATCGCTGATAAAAGACATTGAAAAAGCGATTCTGGCCTCCGATGTCGGGATTACTCCCGAAAACAACGGAGAAATAATTCGCTTGAATATTCCGCCATTGACCGAAGAACGCCGGAAAACGCTCGTAAAACAGTCGCGACATGAAGCAGAATCGGCCAAAATCAGCGTAAGAAACATCCGGCGCGATACGATTGAATCTTTAAAAAAGGCCGTAAAAGACGGACTGTCCGAAGATGTCGAAAAAGACGCCGAAGCCGAAGTTCAAAAACGACATGACAAATTCATCAAAAAAATTGACGAATTAGTTGCTGCAAAGGAGAAAGAAATCATGACAGTATGAAGTTTTAAGGCATGGGGGTTGTTGTCAAGAATACGGGGAGTTGGTATCAAGTCAGACAGGAAAATGGCGAGATAGTTGACTGTAAGGTAAAAGGAAATTTTCGGATGCAGGACATACGCAGTACAAATCCTGTTGCGGTGGGCGACTGGGTGCAGATTGAACGAAGCAGCGACGGAGTGGCATTCATTTCCCGTATCAAAGAACGTAAGAATTATATCATCCGACGTTCTCCGAATTTGTCAAGACAAATACACATCCTTGCTGCTAATATTGATTTGGCTGTTTTGACGATTACCGTCAATTATCCACCAACTTCGACGGTTTTCGTCGACCGCTTCCTGTGTGCCTCTGAAGCATATCATATTCCTGTTCTGCTGGTAATTAACAAAACTGACGTTTATAATTCCAGTGATACGGAATACATGAACGAGTTAATGTATCTGTATGAAACTGTGGGGTATCCTTGCGTGGCAGTATCGGCAGCTACGGGCGACGGCATAAACGACTTGCGAGACAGATTGCGGGGAAAAGTTTCACTGTTTTCGGGTAATTCTGGTGTTGGAAAATCGACGCTCATCAATGCGCTTATTCCTGGGATAAATCTGAAAACCAGTCAGATATCCAGCTATCACAACAAAGGTATGCACACTACCACCTTTTCGGAAATGATTGCGCTTCCGTCGGGTGGTTACGTTATTGACACACCTGGTATTAAGGGATTTGGAGCGATTGATATGTCACGAAACGAAATTGGACATTATTTCAAGGAAATATTTGAAGTCTCGTCCGGTTGTCGATACTACAACTGTACGCACCTGCACGAGCCAGACTGTGCCGTGCTGACCGCTGTTGCTGCTCGTCGCATCAGCGAATCGCGCTACAAGAGTTACACAAGCATTCTCGGTGATATGGACGACGGAAAATACCGATAATCAGTCTTGATCACGTCAGTTTTTACTTGCTACTTATCATTGAAAAAATACTGCAAGATGAGATTCTCGCATTTGAAACAAAGATTGGTAAAATGTATGGAAAATTATTAATAAATAAAATAAAAACTGACAAAATTTTGCCACTTGCATGAAATTTCATACTTTTGCGCCTTCTAAACGAATGCTTGTCCTGTGGTGTAACGGTAGCACATCGGATTCTGGTTCCGCTTGTCTGGGTTCGAATCCTAGCAGGACAACAAAAAACTTCTGATAATCAACGTGTTTCCCATATATAGGGACTTGAAAATACCGACTATGCTCTCCTCGTTTCGCATTCTGTTATTTTACCGTTTACCGTATACACATCGTAATAAACTCGTACAAAAACTTATTTTTGCTACAATTTTTTTTCTGTTTCCATTGAAGTATATTAACTGTGCAATTGGGAGTGTTTGGACGTTTGTAGAGACGTGCTCTGTGGCAAAAAATAAAAGAGGCTGTTCAATAAAATGAACAGCCTCTTTCTGAATTTGTTTCTCTTCTCCGTTTTTAGAATGTCGTTTTTTTACGTACACCTAAAAGTGTCGGAAATGTTACTTCGCTGGAGCCGGAGCGGTTTCCGGAGCCGGAGCCAGTGTATCACTTGCTGCCGGAGCCAGCGTGTCGTTTGCTGCCGGAGCCGGGGCAGGAGTTTCCTGCGGCGTAACTTCTGGTTGAGCTTGTTGTTGACCACCACCACATGCTGCGAAACCTAAGGCCATTGCAGCAACAATAAGAAATGTTGAAATCTTTTTCATTTTCGTTGAAAATTTTAATTTTATTAAACAATACGCCGCAAAAGTAGCATTTAATAATTAAATGCTGTATCATTTCTCCTGTTTTTTCTCTCGTATTTAATATTATTTTATATTTGAGCTTATTTTAAAATGTTTTTTTAATATAACATAGATATACATGAAGCTTTTTTGCAATATTAAGCGAATATTAATTCTTTTTGTTTATGTTGAGCGTTAATGATATTTATAAAATTAGTTGCTCTCAATTAACACTATTGATGAAAAATACAGGACTGTTCCTGCAAATGTGCTGCTTGGCAAAATTAAGGAGCTGCAATTCTACCGTAAAGTTAGAGATAAAGTTACATAAAAGATTATACAGATATAATTTATTTGCAGCTTTGACGTTAAGATATCGTTGCGCCTAATCAATTTTATGGCAACATAAACAACCTGCAACACAAACAAATTAAATATGAATTTAGTTATAGATGAGGGAAATACTGTTTCAAAAATCGCATTGTTTGCGGGTGAGGATCTATTTTCTTGTGTGGAAACAACGCACGACGGCATGTTGCATCAGTTGCAGGCGCTAATTTCCGAACATCCCGTTGAAAAAGCCATTTACTCGACAGTATCAGATAATCGGAGTATTGATTCCTTTTTGCGGAAAAATATTCACCATGTTATCATACTGGATGAAACGACGGCATTACCTGTCAGGATTTTATACAAAACGCCAAAAACGCTGGGCTACGACCGTGTGGCCGGAATTGTCGGAGCAAACTACTTGCGCCCTAAGCAAAACATTTTGGTAATTGACGCCGGAACTGCCATCACCTACGATCTTGTTGATGCTGGCGGGAATTTTCGTGGCGGCAACATTTCGCTCGGACTACAAATGCGTTTCAAGGCGTTGCATCACTTTACGGCTAAATTGCCTCTGCTACAACCCGACGGTTCATTTGCCGATTTAGGCGACAGTACAGAAACAGCCATCAGAAGCGGCGTTATCAATGGCCTGTTGTACGAAATTGACGGATATATAAATGAGTTGAAAAAAAAATATGATTCTCTTTTCGTTTTTTTAACAGGTGGCGATACTTTTTTCTTGCTTGAACGATTAAAAAATAGCATCTTTGCAGACACAAAATTATTAATCAAAGGGTTAAATAGAATATTAAACTATAATGCTGAATTGTAACAAATTAATCCCGCTTTTTCTTTTTCTTTCTGTAAATATTGTTCTGTTTGCACAGAACAATACAAACTCGCCATACACCCACTATGGTTATGGAAAATTGGCCGACCAAGCCTCCGGACAGGGACTGTCGATGGGTGGAACGGGTTACGCCTTACGCACTTACGGCCAGATAAACCCAATGAATCCTGCTTCCTACACGATGGTTGATTCCTTGACATTCCTTATGGAATTTGGCCTGCGAGCCGAAAACGCCCGTTTGTCTGCCGACACTATTTCTTCGCGCGGAAACTACAACGGCGGTTTTTCTTACATGGCCATACAATTCCGTCTGAAACGCGGACTGGGTATCAGCCTGGGCATTAAGCCTTATTCCTATGTGGGGTATGATTACGGCAGTACATACTCGCTGGGCGAATCCTCTTACAAGGCAAGCTACAGCGGCTCTGGCAGTTTGACGCAACTCTATGCTGGCGTAGGTTACGAAATTCTGAAAAAACGGCTGGCATTGGGCGCTAATTTTCGCTACACATTCGGGTCAATCAGCCGGAATACGAATCTGACTTTTCCCGAATCGGCCACAACGTCCGGTGGTTCACAGCTACGGGCGTATCAGGTAACGCAAACGCGGGAAATCGGCGCGCATGATATTTCGTGGGAAATTGGCGCGCAGTACATACACCCGTTGGGAAAAAATCGATTGACGGTAGGAGCTGTATTCAGTCCCCGACAGCAATTTTCTGCCGGAAATTCCCTGACGCGCTATATATATGACACATACACGCGACCAGGAACTTCCCAGACTGCGTCGGAACTGATTGAGGAGACAGTCACGCCATACGACGGCGATTTGTATTTTCCAATGAATATTGGCGCGGGCGTTTCTTACCAGAAATCAGACAGACTGACACTTTCGGGAGACGTACTGTACCAAAACTGGGAAAACGTCCCTTCGCTTGGCTATGGTACGTTTAAGGATCGTTGGCGTTATGCTGCTGGCGTAGAATACATCGCCAATCCGCAGGGAAATTATTTTAGACGTATTCGTTTCCGGATGGGAGCTTATTATACGGATTCCTACGTTGATGTGAAAGGTTCGGGAATGACCGAAGCAGGGATTACCGCAGGATTTGGCTTGCCTTTCAAAGTACCTGGCGGACGGGAATCGCTGGTAAACCTGGGCTTTGAATACCTGAAAATAACTCCTGAAAATAAAGCGCTGATTAATGAACAGTATTTTCGCATTACGCTGGGAATATCATTCAGTGAAACATGGTTTCGGAAGTATAAATTCCAGTAACTGGCAACAATTTATTTGTGCTGATGTTGAGACGGATTATTTTGTTCCCTTTGCTGATTTTCACGTTATTGTCGTGTATCTTTGCTGCATGTTCCGGTAAAAAGGAAGAATTGCTTTCCCTTTCCGACCCGAAAAAATTGCCGCAAATAGCAACTTATGGCATTACAACGCTTATTTCCGATTCGGGAATAGTACGATATCGCATCAATACTGATGAATGGCTGATGTATCCCAATGACGGGCAGCCTTACTGGTATTTTCCAAAAGGCGCTTACGTAGAACAGCTTGATTCGACCGCAAAAGCCCAGCTTTATGTAAAATGCGATACAGCATATTTTTATGAAATAAAACAGTTGTGGTGGCTGATCGGAAACGTACATATTGAAATGCTGGACGGTCAGAAAAAATATGACCTTGACGATTTGTTCTGGGACCAGCGAAAAGGGAAAATCTATTCAGACAAGTCGGCGCGTACCGAACAAAACGGCATTGTAATGTATGGTGTGGGATTCGACATGGAACAGTCGATGAAAAAAGGTGTGATCCGTCGCATCAAGGGGACTTTTCCTCTGGACGAAACACCATCCGACACACTTCGCATGAAACCTGCTTCTAACACCTTGCACAGCACGCCAAGAGATACATTGAAGAAATGAAAATAAAACGGCTTAAACGTATACTCTATATTGTGTTGGGCGTCTCTGCGGGACTGCCCGCACTGATTTACCTGATGCTGAATTTACCGTTCGTTCAGCGCCGGATTGTTGATTATGCCACAGAACAACTGCAGAAAAAACTGCAAACAGAGGTAAGTATCAAATCAATGGGCATTGATTTTCCATTGGGTGTATCTTTCAATGATATTTATCTGGCCGACCGCAAAAAAGATTCGCTGCTGTTTGCCTCATGTGTTTCTGCCGGATTGGACCTGCTTCCGATGCTTCATGGAAATTTAGTCTTTTCAAGTGTTCAATTGTCTGATTTTAAATTATATATAAAGCGAGATCATCCAAAAGATATATTGAATCTGCAATTTGTAATTGATGCTTTCAAAAAGGAAAATCCAGATAAAAAGCCATCGCGCTTCGACCTTCGTTTCAATTCTGTTTACTTGGATGGCGGCCGTGTTACATACGATGTAACCTCCGAATCGAAAACGCCAGGACGATTCAATGCTGCGCATATAGATGTCGGGAATCTGTCGGGAATTGCGTCCGTGAAAAAAATATCGAATGATTCTCTGAATATTGATTTGCGAAAATTCGCATGCAAAGAAAAAAGTGGATTAACCATAAAAGAACTTAATTTCAAAATGATAGCTAATTCAGACAGTATCAAACTGAATCAGTTGTTTATGAATATGCCGAATACAACCTTGAAGTCCGAATGCATGACGGTTGATTTTCATGCAGCAGAAGATTCGAGCGGAACAATGAAAAACGCAATGTTCAATATCGAACTTTCGCCATCGGAAATTACGCTGAAAGATTTTTCATCTTTTGTCCCTGCTTTTCAGAATTTTACATGGAAACTTGCACTTTCTTCCCGATTCAGAGGTACTTTCAATGATTTTTCGATGGAATATCTCTCGTTGCAATCCGGTAACGATTTGCAACTGAAAGCTGACATGCACGTGAAAGACATAACCCATGCAGACAGCGCTTTTTTCGATGGAAAGGTCAGTCAGCTCTATGTCAGTTCGGGAAAACTGGCGGATATTGTCGGCGGATTCTCAAACGGCAATGTACCGTCGCCTCTGCTCAGGCTGGGAAACATTCGATTTAATGGCGAAGTTGTCGGTTTTTTGAACAATCTAACTGCTTCCGGTGATTTTGCAACCAGTCTGGGAAATTTTTCTACCGACTTGAAAATTGGGCAAAATCACGGCTGGCGAACCTTTAAGGGCGGAATAAAAACCGACAAATTTCACTTGGGCACATTGCTCAACAACGAACAAACGGCAGGTGATATTGCCTTTGCATTTGATGTGGATGTGAAAACCAAAAGCAACACGCTTCCATCCGGTTTGCTGAAAGGAGTGATTTCGGAAGTGACGGTGAAAAACTATACTTACCGCAACATCGAATTAGACGGCAACTTTTCGACAACGGCATTCAACGGAAAAATTTCGCTGAACGACCCGAATGGA
>JAITHZ010000039.1 GCA_031279795.1 Bacteroidales bacterium | reverse complement strand
GGCGTAGGGGCAGGGCGCGCCCTGCCCCTACATTGCGCCACACAATACGGCGCCCAATTCCCGGCCATTTGCCGTCGCCGCAAACACATTCGACGAAGTAGGGGCAAGGCGCGCCTTGCCCCTACTTCTGGGGGTCTGAATTTAGTCAACCTGAATGACCAGATATTTGGCAATACTCCAAAATTCTTTTTTATCCAATATAATGAAAGTCAATTCTTTATTGTCATTTTTTTCCAGTGTATAGGAATTGGCAGGGTGCGTTGACAGCACGCGGGCTTTTTTTGAGTAAAGCGGAATCTGCTCCATCTGGCGCGTATCAATGCGCGTAAAGTAGTCTTTGTTATAACCTTGCTGCAGCACTTTTCCTTTTACCAGAATTTTTTCCTGTTCCAGTTCTTTTTTTGTTCCAAAGACATAATAGGCCGTGTGAAGCGACTGGTCTTGCTGTGCAATCGTTTGATGCTGGCGTTCTATGGCAACAGACTGTTCTTCAATGTGTTGACCTTGAGCAACGATAACAGTCTTTTGCTGCTGCAACTCTTCTTGCAATGCTTCTATTGCGCGTGCTTTCTCGTCTATTTCGGTAGAGAGTCTTGATAGTCTTTTTTCCAAATCGCTGTACTTGTTGTTGCTGCTTTTCAGTTGATTTTGAAGTTTGGCGATTTGTTCCTTGTTTTTTTTCAGTGTTTCGGAAAGGAGTGTCATGTCGCTGTTGATGCGTTCTCTGGTGGAAGGTGTCAGTTCGCCGTTGGTACGCGACTGCTCCGTCAGGTAATTTTCTTTTTCCTTCATTGCCTGCAAGTTATCTTCCACTTCGTTAATCAGGTTTAACATATCGCTGTATTCGCCGGATTGTTTTATACCCGCTTGTCGCAATGAATCATTTTCGGCTTGAAGTCGTTTGTATTCGTCCGATTCTTTCGGATTTTTGCATGAAGTCGCAATCAATAGTGCGCTTGCTAAAAATATAAAAATCTTTTTCATAACGATAATAAATAGTAAGTTATTGGTTATTTAATTAAAATTATTTTTTCATAATACGGTCTAACATGCGTTTATCATCTTTTTCTCTGATTGTTTGTCGTTTATCGTATTCTCTTTTTCCTTTAGCGAGAGCGATTATAATCTTGGCCAATCCGTGTTCGTTGATGAAAAGTTTTGTCGGTACAATAGTCAACCCCGATTCTTTTACCTGACGGTCAAGTTTTTTCAATTCTTTCCGGGTAAGCAGCAATTTCCGGTCACGGCGTGGCTGGTGATTATTGTATGTACCGTATTCATATTCGGAAATTTGCATGTTCTTCAGCCAAAGTTCTCTACCGGCAAATATGCAGTAAGTATCTGTGATACTGGCTTTTCCTGTCCGTATTGACTTAATTTCTGTACCTGTAAGCACAATTCCCGCCGTATAAATATCCAGAAATTCGTAATCGAATGATGCGCGTTTGTTTTTTAGCTGTAAGTTTGATGATTTCATTTTTTTTAACTTGTTTTTGGTAAAAACATCAACAAGATGCCACCTGCCAACAATGGTGCGCCGACAATAACGACAAATGCGCCAACGGTAAATTTCAGTCGCTGTTCGTCGTTAATTTGCAGGTAGCTTCCTGCGCCTTCCCAAATGATATAAACAGTATACAACAAAAAGAGAATGAGGAAAAAGAATTGTGGGAAAATGTACCAGCAAATAGCAATCAGATATAAAACTGTCGACGAATAGCCTGTAAAATTTCGAGCGCGTTCAATTGACATTTGCGTGTGTAAAACGTTAGCCGACAGCTCACGGACAAGAAACGAGGCTGTAAAATAACCTGCAAATCCGGCAAAAAATGTGATTCCAGTCCGTTGCAGGGCTTTTGCCAGTGAAAATGTTTCGCTGTTCCACCAGAAACCTGCAAAAGCAGCAACAGCAATTACTCCAAGCAGGGGGTAAACAAACTGAGATTCGATGTTGTGTTGTTCCCTTGCAGCTTTATTTTCGTTAAAATCTCCATCAGTTTCGCCTTCTTTTGATAATTCTTCCCAAAATTTACCTGGCGCAACAAGGATTTGCTTTATATATTCATAAATTTGCCTGTACATATTATCGCATTTATGGCCGTCATTTGCGGCGCAAATATATGAATAATTTTGGATAACTAAAAATATAAGCAAAAAATGACAAATTTACGAATCAGTCTGATTCAGACCTCTATTGTCTGGGAAAATATTGAGGAAAATCTGTGCCGTTACGAAGAAAAAATTATGCCGCTTGCCGGAAAGACCGATCTTGTAGTGTTTCCAGAAATGTTCACTACCGGCTTTACGATGCACAGCCGCGCGATGGCCGAGCCAAACGGCGGACTTACGATGCGCACCGTCAAACGCTGGGCTAAAGTCGGTAAGTTTGCCGTAACCGGCAGTTTTATTGCTCGCGACGGCAACAAATATTACAATCGCGGCTTTTTTGTCTTGCCCTGCCAAACGGTTTATTTTTACGACAAGCGCCATCTGTTCAGTTTGGGTGGTGAAGACAAGCACTTCTCACCCGGGAACGAACGCCTTGTTGTATCTTTCAATGGCTGGAATATTTCGTTGCTCATCTGCTATGATTTGCGATTTCCAGTCTGGGCGCGAAACGTTGACTGCTCCTACGACCTGTTGATTGTTCCTGCGAACTGGCCTGCTTCGCGGAAAGTAGTTTTCCAGACCTTGCTCATGGCTCGCGCAATGGAAAATTCCTGTTTTGTCTGTGGCGTAAACCGCGTCGGAACCGATGGTGAAAACCTGACATACTGCGGCAACTCCGCCCTGATTGATCCCAGAGGCCGTCAGCTGTCGAACATGACCGAGAACGCCGACGAAATAGAAACCGTAACACTTCGCAAAGACGACCTGGAATGCTATCGACAAAAATTCCCTGTTTGGAAGGATGCTGACAGTTTTTCAATTGAAAGGAGTGCAATTCACATCCACAATAAATCACAATAAAATATAGCATACTTTTTATAGCCACCCAATTATCTATTCGATGTCCTAAAATCGGGGGAGATTATAGGGAAAGGAAAATGCAAATTCGAATATCATTCAGGCAGAGTTTGTTCCGTAATTGGCCGCACATATTCAGGGAAAATCAGTCCGCGGTTGCGGAATATTTCGTAGCGTTCGATGAAAATGCGAGCATTTCCATAGAGTAATTCGCTGTCAATGATTGTTTTGCATTGTAATGATGGCAGTTCCATGATTGTTTTCCGGTGAAAACCGACTACGGCAAATGCCGACAAGTCTTCGGTCAGGCAAGGGACGGTATCTTCTATTTTGCCGTAATTCATCGTTAGTTCATTATGCTGAAACAGACCAACATAGGCATTTCCCTTGATGGATTTTACCGAAGTGATAACGGGAAGGTTAAAACGTATGCCAGCGTCTCTTCCTGCCAGTTCCATCGACGATACCGGAATAACCGGAACTCCCAGCCCGTATGCCAGTCCGTTGGCAAATGCAATACCTGTCCGCACGCGACTTGTACCACCCGGCCCTGTATCAACAATGACAGTTGCGATGTCTGTTACCGTTTTTCGGCAAACTTCCAATCCTTCGCGAAGCATCTCGCCCAATTCATTATCTTTCGTCTGTCCGGTCGAA
>JAITHZ010000038.1 GCA_031279795.1 Bacteroidales bacterium | reverse complement strand
GAATACTTTAAAAGTTATTGTTTCAGGAGGCAAGGACCAGTACGGAGCTTGGGCAAAAGATGTTGAAGGCATTTACGGTGCAGGAAACACGTTGGATGAGGTGAGGAGTAGCATAAGAGATGCTATATCTTTATACTTGGAATATAACGAAAATTCTCCCAGCGAGTTAAAAGGGGAACCGAAAATAGAATTGATTTTTGACATTACGGGTTTAATTAAGTATTACAGTCAATTTTTAACATTTCCTGCTATTGAAGAGTTGACAGGTGTAAATCAAAAACAACTCTGGCAGTATGCAAACGGCTACAAGGTTCCTCGAAAAGAAACGACTGAGAAGATAGAAAAAGGATTAAAACGCTTCGCACATCAATTAGCGTGTGAAGAAATATCGGTATAAATAATCCACAACGATTGCTACACCAAAAGGATATCAAGGCAATGAACACATGCAGTTCGGCGGGACGGGGATTACGGTTGTGCAGTTTTCGGATTAGCCCTTTTTAAGACTCTTTTTTCCAATAAATGCCACGACAGGCACGACAGCAGCAAAATAATCGCAAAACAGGTTGTAAAAAGCAAAAACGGATTTCCACGAAACCAACCGAGATGCACAATTGCCTGTATAATAGGGAAATGAAACAGGTAAACACCATAAGAAAAATCGCCGAAACGCGCTACGGCTTTCAATCGGCTGAACAGATATGCCGATGAAATGATGATGACAGCGAAAGCAAAGGGATACAGGAAATCAATCACTTGCAGATGCGCAAAATATATTGCCGAAAAAGCAACGCAAGCAACGGGCAACAGCCATTTCCACTGCCTTTTCAGCCAATCGAAGTAAAACAGCAGCGCCACACCGGAAATGAAAAAACGGATTTGTCCGAAAAACTGACGGCTCAAAATTTCATATATTTTCTTCGCGCTCGCCTCATACAAAATATCCATATACCAAATAAAAAGAAAGGACAGCACATACAAAACGGCAAAAAGAAAACCAGGTTTTCGCTTAATACACAACGCCAAAATCGGCACGAAAGCATAGAGGCAAATTTCCACTTTAATAGTCCAAAGCGAAGCATTGACGTATGGCAGCAGATTATTTGTAAAAACTTCAGGCAGTGCAGGTTGAACAAAATTAAGAAAAGAAACATTGGCGGCTAAGTAGTTGAAAAAATCTTTGTTTGAGAAATAATCCGGCAGGGATAATGAACTCAAAAGCGACAGAAAAACAGCGCAACAAAGCACAATCAGCATATAGGCAGGCACAATCCGCCTGATTCGCTTGACGGTATAATCTCGCAGGTTTTTACTTTTGTAATAGCTTCGGGTGATGAGAAAACCGCTGATAATGAAAAATCCACCGACACCCATACCCGACGTGACAGGAAACCACGAAGTATCGTGTGGGGTCAGCAGGCCGAAATGAGCGACAAAAACCGAGAAAGCAAACAGCAGACGGAAAAAGTCGAAACTGTTTTCTTTTGAAATATCGGGCGAAAATGGGTAATCTTTCATTTTTTTGCTTATCATTTTACCCCAAAAAATTATTGCCATAATTATGCCTAATTTTTGTTTGTACAAAAATAATGCATATTTTAAAAATATCAAAATGCCGTAACGAATAACAATTATTATCCTGATGAAAAAAATCGTAATTTTGCGCCGTAAATAAAAAACATGATTGACGTTTCGATTTTTGAACATAAGAAGGCTGCATATTATACCCTGGGCTGCAAATTGAATTTTGCAGAAACTTCGACCATCGGGAACTTGCTGGAGGCAAACGGTATTCGCAAAGTCAGGCGAGGAGAAATTGCCGATATCTGCGTTGTAAATACTTGTTCGGTAACGGATTTGGCCGACAAAAAAAGCCGACAAGCCATTCGTCGAATACGGCTTGAACATCCTGACGCTTTTTTGGTTGTTACAGGCTGTTATGCACAGCTTAAACCAGGAGAAGTGGCTGAAATTGCCGGAGTTGATTTGGTTTTAGGAGCCGGACAAAAGCACGAAATCCTGCTGCATTTGGAGCGGTTGAATGAAAAAGGTGGTAAGCATATTTCCGTCGCCCCTGTTCAGGATATTCGAGGATTTTCTCCGTCATGTTCACAAGGCGACCGGACACGTTATTTTTTGAAAGTACAGGATGGATGCGACTATTTTTGCAGCTATTGCACTATTCCGCTGGCACGCGGACGCAGCCGTAACGGCCGTATCGACGCAATCGTACAGCAGGCGGAGAACTGCGTACGGCAAGGCGGGAAAGAAATCGTTATCACGGGGGTAAATGTAGGCGATTTCGGAAAAACAACCGGCGAAACATTTTTAGAATTGCTTCAGGCTCTTGACAAAGTTGCTGGCGTGGAACGTTACCGTATTTCATCTGTTGAACCCAATTTGCTCACTGACGAAATAATTGACTTTGTGGCTGCTTCTGAGCGGTTTGCGCCTCATTTCCATTTGCCGCTACAGTCTGGATCCGACAGCGTGCTGTTGATGATGAAACGCAAATACGACACAAGTCTGTTTCGTCGTAAGGTGCAGAAAATCAAAGATATAATGCCGGATGCATTCATCGGTGTAGATGTTATTGTTGGAACACGAGGCGAAACCGAAACATTTTTCGAGCAATCGCTGGCATTCATTCAGGAACTGGACATATCTCAATTGCATGTATTTACCTATTCGGAACGAGCCAATACACAAGCCTTGAAAATCGACCATACGGTCACGCCTGCTGAAAAAAAGAAACGTAGCTGCTTGATGTTGGATTTGTCCGAGAAAAAACGCATTGATTTTTATACCTCACAAATCGGCACACAACGCAAAGTCATTTTTGAACAGCCTAAATCCGGAAAAATAATGTACGGATTCACTGAAAATTACATTCTGACAGAATGCTCCTGCGACCGGACGTTAATCAATCAACCAACCACCATTGTTTTAGGCAACTTTAACGATGACAAAAGCGCTTTAAAAGTTGAAATTTTGTAAGTCGTTATTTTCATACTCCCGTTATAAATTGCAATTTTGAAAGTGGCAAATTCAAAAAATAGCAGTAAATTTGTGGCAAAATAAATGCATAATACAAACACAATTACCCCATAATTTCCAGAGTATACAAATCTCATTAATACGAGATTAGGTTTTAGAGGGAAAAGCGCGGTTAGCTATATTTTCCTGCAAATAGGGGTGTTAAACTAACAAAAGTCAGAAATTCCCCCTGCTTATGGTAGGCAGCCTGCTACTTTTGCATTCGAATATGATATACGTCAATTGCCAATTAGTAAGCTGTAAGAGTTCATCAACAAAGTTAACTTAATTAATATAAACGCACATATTTTGTATAAGAAATAAAAACATAATAACAATTAGTTGAAATGCAAGAAATTATAAAAAAATGGCTGATGGCCGTTGCGTTTCTGGGCATGTTGGCTTCGTGCAATGCTGAAACAGAAAAAATCGACCGTTACGCTTTGGTTGAACGCAACAGCCCGCATGTAAACGAAATCGAAGAACTCTCGTCGTTGTCGGTAGGCAACGGAAATTTTGCTTTTACGGTGGATGCAACCGGATTGCAAACTTTTCCCGAACTGTATTCGGCGGGCATACCGCTCGGCACGCAATCGCAGTGGGGATGGCACAGTTTTCCGAATGCAAAGGAATACAAGCCGGAAGAAACATTAAAAAACTACAACTTTCGCGGATGGGAAGAGCCGTATGCCGTTCAGTTCAACGAACCCGGCAGGCAGCGCGAAGCAGCCAACTATTTCCGCGAAAACCCGCACCGGATTCATCTGGGCAATATCGGACTTGAACTTACTACCCCGCAAGGGACAAAAATACAATCTGCCGAAATAAAAAATATCAGCCAAAATCTTGATTTATGGAACGGTTGGATAACAAGCCGGTTTACGGTTGCAGACGATTCGGTATC
>JAITHZ010000013.1 GCA_031279795.1 Bacteroidales bacterium | reverse complement strand
CAAATCGTCAATCAAATGACTTATTTTAGGATATTTAGCTTCTTTCATAATGTTATAATATATTTTTGTATTTTTCCATGATTGCTTTTCGGCGTTCGATTTCACGTTTGGTTTGGGCAAATCCCATGTATTTACAATGATGGTCGTTTTTTAGTATACAGACGCACATTCGTTTATAACTTGGAATTTCCTGAAATTCAGAAATATTGATATCGTCGAGATATTCCATGCGGACAGGTTTTTTATCTGTTTTGTAATTGGAGTTGGACAATACGTCAACTTTCACGCCAATTTTTCTCAGTTTTTCAATAGTTTCGTCAGCAAGCACGCCTCCTCGTTCGCGCCAGAAGCGAATACTTGTGTTTAATTTTTCGATATATACAATTCTGGTTTTTTCGGGCAATGTCTCAAGCAGAAAATGCATGTAGCTTTCCCATGTATGGCCTGTGGGGAGCTTGATTGAACTCCAGCCCATTGCCATTGTTCCTCCATAAATTCCGGTAAAGTTCACGCCGTTTACGCGGCTGACAAGTTTCCCCCATGTATGGGGTTCGATGGCACGAAAGAGTTTCAGCGTGATTTGCGCCGCCGACAGGAACGGACTGGCTACCCGCATTTTTTCGAGCGGAACGCCTGCTTTATAGAATATGTCGTACAGATGATTGTATTCCCAGCCGAAACGGGCGTTTGCTACCCAGATGTCGGTAGTCAGCCAGTCGTATATTGGATAGAGGTTGTAGACGTTGGCGCATATTTCATTCGTCCAGTCCAGTCCTTTGTAGTTGCGGTAATTTCGGTCGCTGTGAATTGCTCGCCAGCGGTTGAGGCTTTCCTGTGTCCGAATACCAACCAGACAGGCGGTTCGTTTTGCTTTTGCTCGCTGGTGAATCCATTCCGAAAACAGTTTTTGAAATTCATAGTCCCACATTTCGTAGCTGAAAAATGGGAAATCATCTTTTGTATAGGCGTTTTTGGGCATGGGGCTTACCCAGATGTCGCTTTTGTCTTCATCCCATGGACGCCAGTAGGACTGGAACATGGAGGTGCAAGTTGGCACCTTGAATGGCACGCAAATGCGGTAAACCTTAAGGATGTCACTGTTTGCACGCAATATGCGGGTAACATATTCGGACGACATTTGATACTGAGCTTCGTAATCAATATGAAACACGCCGATTTTTCGTTTCAGTTTGTTTCTGCGTACATAGTCCATGCACAGATTTAACAGCACACCGCTATCCTTGCCTCCTGAAAACGAGACATAGATATTATCAAAATCTGAGAAGATAATATCAATCCTTTTCTGTGTCGCTTCGTAAACTGTCATTGTATGTCAGAATGTGCCAGTTCACTCCATGCCGACTGATTTCAAAACCTAACTGCAGGAATGCTTCCAGCGAGGAATTATGCGCATAGGAACGCAATATCAGACCTTTTTCCGATGTAATCTGAATAATCCGGTTAATCAGCGTTTCAAAAATTTCCTGTTGACCGGAGAGATTGTGCAAATTGGCTATTTGTACGTTCTTTGTGCTGGCTGAGGATTTCAGCGAACAAAAACAAAGCATTTTACCTTTTTCGTCAAATCCAACATACCAGCTATGGTGCGGCGAAGTAGTAATCGGATTGCCATTCCGGCGAATGTATCCCGTATCCATCGCATACGGTCCGATTAACTGGTAAACACGCGTGTCGGTTCCTTTCAAGATTTCTATTTTCATAATACTTCGTATAATTCTTTTTTTGTTTTTTCTTTAAAATACTCTATCATGGTTATTTTTTTCTGAATATTTGTGTCGATAAGGGTTTCAAGTCCAACGTTTCCGGTCAGGTCCCAATAGTGACAGTTGGATTCCTGTCCAACGCGGTATGTGCGCCGTCCGGACTGTATGCGTAATGCGTAGTCCCAGTTTTTATCGAAATAAATGGTGTGGCTCAGATGCTGCAAGTTCAGACCAAACGATTCTTTCTGGTAGCTCAGCACGGTTGCTTTTGGGAAACGTTTTTCGCAGGCGGCAAGACTGTCGGTGAATTTGCAGAAGATAATCGTGCGGCTTTCGTCGATATGCTGAAATAATGCGGTCAGCGTCTCGAATTTTTCTTCGGTGCAACAGTAAACATGCTGCATTTTTTGGGTCATTTCAAGAAAGATGTTGTTGTTTTTCCACAGCAGCGTCATGTCATCCAAGTAATTCGTTTTGATTCGGAAATATTCTGCGCGGGATTTTTCGTCAAGCGAATAATTCAGAATCCTGTAATATTGTTTAATATTTATGGACAAATTACATTCATAGACATAATGTCGAATGAGAGAATACAGGTAATCGACGTTTTCATATCCGGTAATAAATTCTTTGGTATAGCTTTTAAAACCAAAATCTTTTGTTATTTTTGTGTATTCACAAAATGTATTTTTGAACTCAGAGTGGCTCATATTCAATATTTTATGGCTCAAAAATTCCATTTGCGACCATAGATCAAGCAGGTTTTTGCTCAATGGTGTGCCGTTTAGTATCAATTTGTATTCGACCATTTTTCCAACTTCAATCAACCGTTTTGTTCCTTTGGCGTCAGCATTTTTGATTTTCAGACTTTCGTCAATAATAACAAATGGTGTTGATGCGTCTTTTATTGTGTTTAACAGGTGTAAATATTTTACATTCGACCGCTGAATACTTTCGATTCCTACATACACGACCGGAGCTGTGAAACCTCCCCATTTGTTTACCTCGTCTTTTATTGAGGCTATGCCGGTTTTTGGGCGAATCGTGTTCAATGGCCCCAACCAGATAACCAAATCAATTGATGGAACAGAATTGATCAACTCACAGGCGACACGGGTTTTCCCCGTTCCTGCTTCCATAAACAACGCTCCGACCTTAAAGCGACGGAGTTTTTCTATTGCAGAGTTTTGTTGTTCTAAAAGTTCCATTAAAGCTATTTAATTAGTTCTGAAATGATGTTGCTTTCAACTGGCGCTTTTTGTTTTGGCACATGCCTTTCTATAAGGCAGGTAAAAAGCTGTTTGCCTGTTGCCGAGTCAAACCATGCTTCTTTCTGAGAACAGCGCGAAAATTTTTTTGCTTCAACCAGCCAGGCTGCTATCCAGTATGCTTTATTGGATTCATTATCTTTTCCGAACACCTGACTTCTTGGCAGAACGTACAACTTATTGCATATCATTGCCTTATATGCTTTGTCCGAAATACCTATTAAACTTTCTACTTGTACGTTATAGCACTTAATATTCATTGATTTACCCAAAATATGTTTAATTTGAAGTGACAAAGATAAGATTTTGTTTTTAAATGCGGCAATCTAAGATTATTTTAAAAATGCAGTTAGTTTTTTTTAAGACAATATGCTATTTTTTATCATAAAGACTGTCGCATCTTTCCAAAATATACATTTCATAATAATTTGAAAATGAAAAATAAATAATTTATGGCAGCATGAATTTTCCTAATTCATGCTGTTAAGTATTGCAAAAGTTTAACTATTTCATGTATGGCTATTACAGCTTATTTGTTTTTTATTATTTAATAATCGTTTAATAAAAATGGAAAGACAGCAAAATTTTTCCTTCTTTTCTGTTGATAGAAAATATAGAAAATGTCAATAGTTCCACATGGAGTGAAAAATCTTTAGTTCATACTGAAATTTTTTTTTATATTTTAGCAAAGACTCAATGCCAGCATGTTAATAACTCATTACTCTGGGCAGCCCGAATCAGCTATCACAAATACAATGAAATTACATTAAGCCTGTGTGAGATGCTTAATCCGTATATTGGGTAAAAACACGGTCAGTAAACCAATAAGAGGAAGAAAGGAACAGATCAAATAAACAAATTCAATTCCGGAGACATCGGCAACCTTTCCCAGTACGGCTGAGCCAACGCCGGCTATTCCAAATGCAAATCCAAAAAACAAGCCGGCAATCATTCCAACTTTCCCCGGCATCAACTCCTGCGCATAGACGAGAATTGCCGAAAATGCCGACGAAAGTATCACTCCTGTCAGCATGCTGAAAATCACCGTGAGTGTCAGTCCTACATGAGGCATAATCAGGGTGAATGGAGCAACACCCAGAATCGAAATCCAGATAACGTACTTGCGCCCAATTTTA
Organism: Bacteroidales bacterium; assembly: GCA_031279795.1. Classification (GTDB taxonomy): domain Bacteria; phylum Bacteroidota; class Bacteroidia; order Bacteroidales; family WRGA01; genus WRGA01. Next base: position 4,917 of record JAITHZ010000013.1, on the reverse strand, counting down.
TCGCCCAGCGGTCCGCCGATAAAAGTACCTGCTGCAACGGAAAACAGGAATACAAACAGAAACACTTGCGCCATCTGCACCGAAACATCGAATTTGTGCATCAGATAAAACGTGTAATAATTGTGGATGCTGGCTAAATAAACGTATTTGGAAAAAATGAGCAACAGCAGGATTACCAGAGGGAAAAACACTTTCCGGCGAGAGAGTGTGTCGGGGGCATGCTCCGTTTGCGGGCGTTGCGCCAGCAAATGCAAATGACTTTTGTACCAACGGCTGATTTTATTCATAACCAGAATACAGACAAGCGCCAGTATTGAAAAACATAAAATGCTCCGCTGTCCCGCAGGTACAATAATCAGCGCCGCCAGCAGAGGCCCCAGCGAACTGCCAAAATTTCCGCCAACCTGAAAAATGGACTGCGCCGTGCCACGTCGTCCTCCAGATGCCATGAATGCTACCTTCGAGGCTTCTGGATGAAAGATGGATGAACCGATGCCGGTAAGCGAGACGGCCAGCAAGGTCGTGTAGTAATGACTGGAAAAAGCGAGGCAGAACAGTCCGACAAGCGAGAATCCCATGCCAACTGGCAATGACCATGGCTGTGGATGCCTGTCGGTAAAATGCCCGATGACGGGTTGCAACAGCGACGACGACAGTTGGAAAGTGAGTGTTATCAATCCGATTTGCGAAAAATTCAATGCCAGCGATTCCTTCAAAATTGGATACAGTGAAGGTATCAACGATTGCAGCGTATCGTTCGACAGATGGGAAAAACTCAACGCCAACAAAACGCCAAACGCCGTTCCTCCCTTGTTTAAATGCCCAAATCCCTTAAACAGAGATTTGGGCAAAACATGCAGATTCATTTTCGTTGAATAGAGTGAAAGGAGTGAATCATATTGACAAGATTCGCAATGTTTCCAGCAAATTGCGATTTATCGGTTTGTCATTTTTAATGGCCTTCGAGAAGGGTACAAGCACAATTTCATCGTTCTGAATGCCGGTCATCACGTTGCGCTGTCCGTCGAGGAGTGCATCAACTGCCGCTGCTCCCATTCGGCTGGCAAGGATACGGTCGTTGGCTGTGGGAGAACCGCCTCGCTGAATATGCCCGAGAATGGTAACACGTACATCGTACTGAGGATATTCCTTTTGAACACGCGAGGCAAGTCCTATGGCGCCTCCTGTAATTTCGCTTTCGGCAACCAGCACAATGCTGCTGTTTTTCGACTTGCGGAATCCGTTCTTAATCAATTCTTCCAGCTGGTCGACTTCGGTTGCAATTTCGGGAATGATAGCCGCCTCTGCGCCGGAAGCAATCGCCCCGTCAAGCGCCAGAAATCCAGCGTTGCGCCCCATCACTTCGATGAAAAACAGCCGTTCGTGCGACGTGGCTGTGTCGCGTATCTTATCGACAGCCTGCATGATGGTATTCAACGCCGTATCGTAGCCGAGTGTCGTATCTGTTCCATACAAGTCATTGTCAATAGTACCCGGCAATCCTGCTACCGGAAAGTTGTATTCTTCGCTGAAGATACGAGCGCCCGTCAGAGTACCGTCGCCGCCAATGACTATCAGAGCGTCAATCTTTTCTCTGACAATCGTTTCGTAGGCGGTTTTACGCCCTTCTTCCGTCTGAAATTCCTGACTGCGCGCCGTTTTCAGAATTGTGCCTCCCTGCTGGATGATATTGCTGACATTTTGTGTCTTAAACGGAACGATTTCATTACTTATCAAACCTTTGTAACCTCTGTAAATACCTTTTACCTCCACTCCGTTGTAAATAGCGGCGCGTGTAACAGCACGAATAGCCGCATTCATACCCGGAGCGTCTCCTCCTGATGTCAATACGCCAATACATTTCAGTTTTCTTTCCATAATTGTTATCTATTAAAAACCGCCGCAAAGGTAGATGAAATATTCAAGAATACCAAAACCCGCTGATGATTGATGATTGATGATTACGAATTACGAATTATCAATTACGAATTACGAATTGACCCGTAACGGAATATTTCATGGAGTTTTTCTCGAAAGTAATTTATTATTAAACTTTTTAGTTTTTCATTTGTCTAATTAAACTAATTATGAATAGAAAATATGACCAGGAAAGTTAAAATAATACTGATAACTGTTATCGTACTGTTTATTACGGGAATGGCAATTGTTCCGCGCCTGCTGCCGTCTTCGCCAGACGGGGTTTTGCAAACATCTGATAAAAAAACAGGCGAAGGCGGAAAGAATACTTCCCGTGAACCCTTCAATGTGAATGCGCTCATTGTTAAGCCGAAGACTTTGAACGACGTTTTTCAGATTACGGGCGTACTCATTCCCGACGAGGAAGTTGACCTTTCCTTTGAAACTTCCGGACAGATTACCAACATCTATTTTCAGGAAGGAACGCAGGTGAAAAAAGGCGACTTGCTGGCAAAGGTGAACGACAAACCGCTGCAGGCCGAATTGCAAAAACTGAACGCACAATTGCCGCTGGCCGAAGATCGTGTATTCCGTCAGAAATCGCTGCTTGCGAAAGACGCTGTCAGTCAGGAGGCTTTTGAATCAGTCAATACGGAATTAGAAAAATTGAAAGCCGATATTGCGCTGATGAAAGCCCGCATTACCCAAACTGAGCTTCGTGCGCCTTTCGATGGCATGATCGGTTTGCGACTGGTGAGCGAAGGTACTTATGCTTCGCCTGCAACAATCGTTTCGCATTTAACAAAAATTATTCCGCTGAAACTGGAATTCTCCATCAACGAACAGTATGTCAATGATATAACGCCAGGTACTCGTGCTACATTCACACTGAACAACGGGGAGGAAATCTACGGCGCATCGGTGTATGCCGTCGAATCGAAGCTGGCGGAAAACACACTGACACTGAAAGCCCGCGCCCGTTATCCAAATCTTGACGGAAGACTCAAGCCAGGCCTTTCGGCAAATGTCGAAATCAAACTGCGCGAAATTAAAAACACGATTGCTGTTCCCAGCATGTCCACCATTGCAGAAATGGGGCGTACCATCGGCTATGTCTATCGCAGCGGCAAAGCCAGTCAGGTGATTTTGCAGAAAGGGCTGCGAACTGCCTCGTCTGTGCAGATTGTTTCAGGCCTTAACATAGGCGATACGCTGCTCGTTTCAGGCGTCATGCAGCTGCGCGACGGTATGCCGGTAGTTATTGATTCGTACGTTGATAATCCAATGTAATGAAAATTAAATTAATCGCAATTAATCGTAAACCAACATGACACTTTCGGAAACCAGCATAAGACGACCAGTACTTTCTACTGTCATGGTGCTGATTATTTTCCTGTTGGGAATAATCGGCTACACTTTTTTGGGAGTACGCGAATATCCAAATGTAGATAATCCCATTATCACGGTAAATGTTAGCTATCCGGGTGCAAATGCTGAAATTATTGAAAATCAGATAACTGAACCGCTGGAACAAAATATTAACGGCATACCGGGAATCCGTTCTCTGGCGAGTTCAAGCAGTCAGGGTTCCTGCCGGATTACAGTAGAATTTGAGTTAAGCGTTGATTTGGAAACAGCTGCCAACGACGTCAGAGACAAGGTCTCTCGCGCACAGCGTTACCTGCCGCGCGACTGTGACCCGCCAACGGTGGAAAAAGTCAATTCCGATTCAAACCCGATTATCCAGATTACAATTCAAAGCGCAAAACGCAGTTTGCTTGAATTGAGCGAGATAGCCGATCTGACGGTGAAAGAACGCTTGCAAACCATTCCGAATGTGAGCAGCGTGGAAATTTGGGGCGAAAATCGCTATTCCATGCGCCTGTGGCTCAATCCTGAAAAAATGGCTGCCTACAAAATCACGCCGATGGACATAAAAAACGCCATCGACAGAGAAAATGTGGAGCTGCCTGCCGGAAGTATCGAAGGAAATGAAGTAGAACTGTCAATCCGTACTTCGGGATTAATGCAAACGCCAGAAGAATTTAACAACCTTATAATTAAGGAAGACAATTTCCAGATAGTCCGCTTCAGAGACGTCGGGATGGCCGAACTGGATGCCGAAGACCGGAAAAATATCACACGCGTCAATGGCGCTCCAATGGTGAGCGTTGCTATCATGCCGCAACCTGGAGCTAACCAAATTGAAATTTCGGATGAAACCCAACTCCGTCTGGCACAGATGCGAAAAGACTTACCCGAAGATGTGAAACTGGACATTGCATTCGACAACACAAAATTCGTCCGTGCATCCATTGCCGAAGTGAAGGAAACCATTTACATCGCTTTTCTGCTGGTTGTGTTGATTATTTTCCTGTTTTTACGCGACTGGCGGGTGACGCTTGTCCCTTGCGTGGTGATTCCCGTTTCGCTGGTGGGCGCTTTCTTCGTCATGTACATTGCCGATTTTTCCATCAATGTGCTGTCGATGCTGGCTATCGTGCTGGCCGTTGGGCTGGTGGTGGACGACGCTATTGTGGTGGTCGAAAACATTTACCTGAAAATCGAAGCCGGAATGACGCCCATGGAAGCTGGTATTAAAGGTTCGCGGGAAATATTTTTTGCCGTTGTATCTACTACGGTGACACTCGTCTCCGTATTTTTTCCAATCGTCTTCCTGCAAGGAATGACCGGGCGTTTGTTCCGCGAATTTAGCATCGTCGTTTCGGGTTCTATCCTCATTTCTACATTTGTTGCCCTGACTTTCACCCCAATGCTCTCGACAAAACTGCTGAAAAAACAGGAGCTTGGAAACAGAAACTGGTTTTACCGAAAAACCGAACCGTTTTTTGTAGGCGTCAACCGATTCTATGAGTGGGCATTACGCGGATTTATTCGCCGGAAAATCATTGTTTTACCAATAATTGCAGTGACAGGAGTTGCCATTTACTATTTCGGTTCGGAGCTTCCATCCGAAATGGCGCCGCTGGAAGACCGTTC
>JAITHZ010000145.1 GCA_031279795.1 Bacteroidales bacterium | reverse complement strand
CAATTCCTACAGCAATTACGAGGGAGAACAGAAGCATTGAATGAGCAACTCCCTCTCCAGCAAACAGTTTTACCAACCAATCCATTATTTTTTAAGAATTAATTTATTATTTTATATTATACTATTACAGGCGCAAAGGTAATATAAATTAGATAATTGATTCGTTTTTCGTAATTCGTAATTCGTAATTAATTCCTAATCTTCGTTGATAACAACCAAATTTTCGCCGCTGATGAAGAGCGAGTAATGTTCGATTGATTTCTGGATGGCAGTAAAAAAGGCTTGAGAGCATCCTTTTTCGAGCACATCGTGCAATTCGACAAAAATCACTTTCGCTTTTGAAAGCCACGTCTCGTAATTTGAAGCAAAGATGTATTTTTCGGAAGTTTCCACATCAATTTTCAAAATATCAATGCGTTGATTTTCGAAGCCATATTTTTTCAACACAGTGTCGATAGTGACGGCACGCAAGGAATTTTCCGTTGGCACATCGTTTTCTTTCACAATCAGGCCATGTTCGCCAAGTCCAAAAATATCGTCTACCACGATGTTTGTTTCCCTGTTCCACAAACCAGCCTTTTCCAGAAAGATAGCATTGTAATGAGCCGTATTTTTTTTCAGCATGTCAAAATTACCGCTATCAGGTTCAATAGCGATTATTGCAGCGTCGGGGTAGGCATTTTTGAAAAAGACAGAAGCCAGGCCGATATTGGCGCCAGCGTCGATGATCAGTTGCGGTTCAAATCCAGGAATATGAATTGGTATCGTATATTCGGATTTAGCAAAAAGTTGATAAAAAACGTCATAATCAGTAGAGTTAGGACGCAAACTCATAGGATATTTGATACCGGCAATCACTATACGGTTCGTTTTTCCAAACAGCATCAACACCAGCACTTTAAGACCGTCGAATCCTAAACCGATAATCGACTGTATCAACATTTTCATTCGTTTGGCCACTAATTTTTTCTTCATTTTTGTATTAATCATTCATTTAATATAAATAGAAATCAATAATAAATCCACAACAGCACCGACTTTTTGCTTGCTTTGAGCTTTTCGTCAAGGAATGACATGGTATCGTTGTCGGTAACAGGACAGCCAAAGCTCCATCCCATCGGTAAGTGCAGCGGCGATATTTCGTATGCAGGCACCGGATTATGCGAATGCAGCACGATGATTCGCTTAAAAGCATTGTTGTTGGTTGCTTCAAGGCCGTGCAATTTGTAGTGAACATTGATGCCGTATTGACTGTATGAGCGCGCGCCTATCTTGTATTTGCCCAGCGCCGTGAGCAAACTTCCGGCAACATTGCTGAACAGAGGCTTGGAGCCTGTGCTTTGTTTGTCGCCTTTACCACATCCATGCGCACACAAAGCCGTACGTTCAATTTTTTTTTCATTAAAATTCCAGACAAACATGCGATATTTCCCCGAATGAATTTTCATGTCTATCAGAATACAAAAATCAGTATTAAATCCATTTTCCGTGCAAAAAAACAATGCATCAGCAGCCTTATCATTCAGCTGGAGCAGCGAAGATTCGTCAGGAATTGAATCCGTAAGAAACAAACGTGCGGCAACAAATAAAGCAACTGCCAGAAAACAAGCAAAAATCAGATATCTTTTTTTCATTAGGAGAAATAAACGCTGCAAAAATAGATGGAATTTTCGAAAAATCCAAACTTCAAAATAAATAATGCATATATTTTATTAGCTATGTTTGGAATTTCCTGAATTTTCATCTATTTTTGTGACATAAAAAAAGATGCCAATTAGCACACAGATTCTTATTTTTAGTATTTTTAATTGGTTGCAATAAGGCAATGCGCTACATAATAGAAGCTTCGACTGCTATTTATTATCAATCAATTTTCTTCCAGCAAATCCATTATTTTTGCAACCAGTTTCTTCCCGCGCAAATTCTGTGCAACAATGTACCCTCGTTTATTTAAAAGGACGTTATAAGGCAGTGCATTTAATTTATAGATTTTACCTGCTGCGTGTTTTTTGTCCTTCAACTGCGGCCACGGCATGTTCAAAGCTTCAACAGCTTTTTTCCAGTCATTATTTGTTTCGTCCAAGGAAATGCTGATAATTTCCAGACTATCTTTGCAAGAATCATATAATGCTGATAAATAAGGCATTTCCGCATAATGAGGCAGACGCCACGATGCCCAGAAGTCAATAAGAACCACCTTGCCTCTTTTCACGTATTCAGCAATACGGACATCCTTCCCGTTGACTGTTTGCACAGCTGCATCCCTGTAATAGGCGCCAGTTAAATCCTGCATGATTTCAAAATCTTCCATGACTTGCTGTATTTCAGCTGTTTCTTTAAGTTTTGTCGATATGATGCATAAGAGATCCTGCTGTATTTCACGGTCAAATGTTGGCAAATACGAAAGAATAAATGTTTCGCCAAGCAGGTTGTTGGCATTTTTTTTGATGAAATTTATTTTTAAGTCTACGATGCTGTCGCCCACATCCAGCCATTTCTGAATAATTGAGTCATTCACCGGCGATTTTTTTACCTTGAAAGAATCGGTCAGCGCTTGTTGTAGCGTATATTTTTCATCAATTGACAGCAAAAAGGCTTGTAATGAATCGTTTAATTCAGTTCCTGCAATTTTCGGTTTTGCATTTGTCGACAGAGTGACGTTAATTTTCCCAGCTTCCAGCACAAAAAACACATTGTCAATGGCAGGTAAATACAATGTTGCTGCTATTGGAGCTGATTGAATTCCTGAAAATTGGAATGTACTGTCTTTTATGTATGCCGAATCCTTTTTTTCATAGATAAAATTAATTGTATCAAAAACCGTTAAATAAACCGACATTCCCTCGTAATCGGAGGCATTCACTTTTCCTTCAATTACATATTCGTATTTTTCTGTATTGCAGGAATATAGGGATAATGCACAAAAACAGGCAAAAATTTTTTTCATATATCTCAATTAAAAACAGTTTACAAAATTACTAAATAACTAATTTTGGCGGTGAAAAAGTTAGATATTTAACATTTTTTCTTATTACAGTAAGCAACATCTCCTATAAAAAATTCATCTAACCATTATATGAGTGAACATGAAGAACAATTGTTAATTGCAGGATGTCGACGCGGCGAAGCGTGGGCTCAGAAGAAGCTTTATGAGTTGCATGCATCTGTAATGATGGGTGTATGTTTGCGTTACGTCAAGAATTACGAAACGGCGCAAGATATACTGCAGGAAGGTTTTATCAAGGTTTTTACAAAAATTCATACGTATGCGGGCAGTGGTTCATTTGGCGGATGGATGCGTAAAGTGTTTGTATCTACAGCGTTGGAATACCTGCGTCAGCATCAGGCGGAACAGAAAAAAGTGTCACTTTCCGATTGTGAGGAAACTCTCGAAAATATCTCGGCAACCGATATTGAAAGAATTTCGGCAGATGACATACTCCGCTGTATTCAAAGTTTGCCAGAAGGCTATCAGACCGTGTTTAACC
>JAITHZ010000377.1 GCA_031279795.1 Bacteroidales bacterium | reverse complement strand
ACATTTCTTGCTGATTATGGTCAGTTTTGCCATTCTGGAAATTACGGGAACCTTTTTGTGGTTTGTTCTGATGTTTTCTATTGTCATGTGTTTAATGCTCATAGGCTGGCGCGTATCCTTGCGCCTTTTGTTACGGGGATACCGAAAAAAAGGCCGAAATCTAATCAATGTAGTGATAATAGGAACCGGAGATACCGCAAAATACATCTACGAAGAGATGACTTCGGACGTATCTGCAGGATTTCGCGTGCTGGGATTTTTCTCAAACGATTTGAAAGCCAGCCGTTCTTTCAAAAATTACTTGGGAAGACTTGACAAATTGCCAAAATTTTTTGTCGAAAACCGAATTGACGAAATTTATTATACGCTGCCAATTACCACTGGCGAACATCTGCGCCCAATTGCCAGTTTTGCAAAAGAACACATGATAAACTTTTTTGTCATTCCCGATTTTAGCCGCATTTTGAAACGAAAGATCGACATGGCTTTTTTAGGAAATGTCCCATTGTTCAAATACGCATCCGAACCGTTGGCCAAGAAAAATAACCGCTTTACCAAACGTATTTGCGACATTATTTTTTCATCGCTGGTTATCATCTTGACTTATCCTTTGTTGTTTATGATCGTTGGGCTGCTGATAAAACTGACATCGCCCGGCCCAATTATTTTCAAACAGGAAAGAACCGGTTTGCGCGGAGGAAACTTCGCGTGCTATAAATTCAGAACAATGAGAAAAAATGAAGAAGCCGACTCCCTTCAGGCTACAAAAAACGATAAGAGAATAACTCCAATCGGCGCTTTCCTGCGGAAAACAAATCTCGACGAAATGCCACAGTTTATTAATGTAATAAAAGGAGACATGTCCGTCGTCGGGCCGAGACCGCACATGACTGCCCATACCGATGAATATTCCCAGCGCATTGACCGCTACATGTTTCGACACATGGTAAAACCCGGCATTACAGGATGGGCGCAAGTCAACGGTTTTCGCGGCGAAACAGCAGAACTGGCCGATATGGAAGGACGCGTCGAACACGACGTCTGGTACATCGAAAACTGGTCGGTGCTGCTCGACATCAACATCATCATCCGCACCGTATGGAACACAATCAGAGGCGAAAAAAAAGCATATTAAGAATTAGGAATTAGGAATTAAGAATTAGGAATTTAATAAGGGAGAGAGCATTCGAACACCATTAGCGAATAAGGGCGCTCGAAAAAATGAGGGGTTGAGAAAATATTCTATCTTGCTTCTACTTAGGTTTTTTTGACGTATCATATTTATTTTACAATTTGTTATTAAAAAAATCACGCGGTAAAAGTACATCTATTTTCTCAAATGGCAAAAGAATTACGATAGGTTTCGCAATTCACTCTCAATTCTCAACTCTCAACTCTCAACTCTCAACTCAATCCGTGCAAACGTTTGCATCATAAAAATACACTTTTTGAAAGTTTTCATTTAATTGGCAAGAAAAAATTGTGTCATCTTTGCGTATTCTTTCGGAAATACCATTATTTTCGAATAAATAATCTTTTTATTTACTATTTATTTACTTAAAAGACAAAATATTTTAAACCTTTAATCATTCGCAAATGAAGAGACCAGACCTAAAAAACTGTTTGAGCGTATTCCTGCTGATACTGTGGGGACTTTTTACGTTCGCGGGCGTATCTGCGCAAACCGGCGCAAGAAACACCGTAAAGGGAATTGTTACGGATCAGTATGGCGATCCGGCAATTGGGGCTAGCATTATCGTGGCAGGCACTGCCAACGGTACTGCAGCCGATTTGGATGGCGCTTTTTCCATTGAAGCGGCTGCCGACGCCGTGCTGGAAATAAGCTATATAGGATGCCAGACTGAACGGATACCTGTAGCCGGAAAGTCTGAAATTAATGTGCAACTAAAGGCCGACAGCAATGTGCTGGAAGAAGTTGTAGCTATCGGATACGGAACTGTGAAAAAAGACGATGCGACCGGTTCGGTAGAATTGCTCACCTCGAAAAGTATGAACAAAGGCCCTATCGTGACGGCTGATAACTTGATTACAGGCCGTATGCCAGGCGTGCAGGTTATTCCGAACGGAAATCCGGGAACCGGTTCGCAAATCCGTATTCGTGGCGGCGCTTCACTGGATGCCAGCAACGACCCTTTGATTGTTGTGGACGGATTGCCTTTGAAAGATGCATCTATCTCTCAAATCAACCCGAATGACATTGAAACTTTCTCTGTCTTGAAAGATGCTTCGGCAACAGCCATTTACGGCTCGCGTGCCTCGAACGGCGTAATTCTTATTACCACAAAAAAGGGAGGCGATTATGGAAAAGGCGGAAAAGGCGGAAAAGGCAAATGGAGATTCAATCTTGATTTGCAAGGATCGGTAATAACTTTGCCATGGAAAGTAGAATCGCTCAGTCAATCCGATTTCGTTAAAGCAGTTACCGAATATTCGGAACCTGGCATGTTGGGCTACAACGGAACCATCTATAACACAAACTGGCAAGATGAGATCTTTGATACGCAGATTGGAACCAATATAAACCTTTCGGCACGCGGCATAGTTGCTGATTTCATGCCTGCTCGCGTCACTGTTGGTTATAACAATACGCCGGGCTTGCTGATTACCTCAGGTTATCAACGCGCCAATGCAAGTGTAGCTTTAACTCCGTCTTTCTTCGATAATAAGTTGAAAATAGAATTTAATGCAAACGGTTCCTATGAAAAATACAACAAAGCAGATGAAGGTGCAATAGGCGCTGCCATTTTCTTCGATCCGACTAAACCTGTTTTTGTAACCGAAAATGGACAACGCGACCCGAACGGAAAATACTTGGGTTACTACGAATGGGGCGCTGATTATGGAGATAATACGAATTATCCTTACAACAACCTTTCGGGGCGCAATCCTGTGGCAATGTTGAAAGAAGTAGACAAAGCCTCCGAAGTTTGGAAACTTTGGGGAAATGTGCAGTTCGACTATGCAATTCCGTTTGTAGACGGCCTTCGTGCAGTATTGAATCTCGGTTTGCAAACCGAAAAATGGAACGAAGACTCCAAAACCAATAAAACTGCAGCTACCATCTATTCAGGCGCTCCAATCGGAAGCGAATGGCACAACAAGGGCGATAATACCAACCAGCTGCTTGATTTCTATTTAAACTACAATAAACGGCTGACGGATGCTTTTCACCTGGATTTAACAGGCGGTTATTCGTATCAAAAATATAACGTTGGAACCGAACACAAGAGCGGCGACATATTGAAGCACGCGATTACTCCGGATGTTGAAATACCAACAGATATTACTTACACGCCTAAAGTGTTAATTTCCTTCTTTGGGCGTGCAAATCTTTCATTCGTCGATAAATATTTATTGACGTTAACGTTGCGTAACGACCATTCTTCCATGTTTGCCAAAGACAAACGTTCGGGTATTTTCCCCGCTGCAGGTTTTGCATGGCGTACGATTGAAGAATCGTTTATGAAAGAGCAGGACGTTTTTTCTAATCTTAAGCTCCGGCTGGGTTGGGGTATCACTGGACAGCAAAATCTTTATGGCGACGAAAAAGTAAACATCAACCGCTACCTGCCGTTTTATGGTTTCGGTACAAATCCCGCTTCGCAATATCCGATGGGTGGCGTGTATGCCTTTCCTGTTTATCCGTTGGCATATAATCCTGATTTGAAGTGGGAGGAAACAACTACCTACAATGTAGGGCTGGATTTCGGATTTGCAAAAAACCGATTCTTCGGATCAATTGATGCATATTACAAAGAATCAAAAGATTTATTGGCTAACGTAATGATACCTGGAGGTGTAAACTTTGCCAATCAAGTGTATATGAACAATGGCGCTTTTTCTACAAAAGGTATTGAAGTAGGGTTGAATTACGACATTATCCGTAATCAAAGTCCCGAAGCCCTTAACTGGTCAGTGGCTTACAATGTATCTTTCAATAAACTGGAAATTACTGATTATGACAAGTTTTCAAGTAACGGGCGCGTATCTGTCGCAGGCGGCGGCGGCGGAATAGATCTTGCAGTCTTCCAGTTAAATTATGCTCCCTACACCTACAAAGTTTTTCGGCAAGTGTATGACGAAAATGGGAAAGGTATAGATGGTGTATTTGAAGATTTGAATGGTGACGGAAAAATAGATAACAACGACAAATATCTTTTCCATAGCCCGAATCCAGTAGTAACTATGGGGTTATCTACTAACCTGTCTTACAAAAACTTCGATTTTTCGATGGCATGGCGTGCAAGCATCGGAAACTACATTTACAACCAGATAGCAGCCATGGATTCCTACCGATTGCAACTCAACCCGTCGGGCACTTATCTGCACAATATTATTTCCGCTAAATATGATAGACCTACCGACGAGAAACGAATTTCTGACGAATGGATTGAAAACGGTTCTTTCCTGAAATGGGATAATGCAACATTGGGTTACAATTTTAATAAAATTTTCAAGAAGTTGGATCTCCGTGCTTACGTTTCGGTACAGAACATTCTTACCATCACAAAAGCAAATGTAAACGACCCCGAAATAGCAATAGGCGGTGACAAGGCAGGCGTAATCAGTAATTTATATCCTCGCCCCCGCACATTTCTGTTAGGATTGAACCTGAATTTTTAAATTTTAAAATCTTGTTAAAATGAAAAATATATCTAAAATAATAAACTGTGCAGTGGCTGTCGCATTGCTCGTCTTTAATTCGTGTATGGGTGATTTGGATGTTGTTCCCACAGACCCTTCAATCATTACTGACCAGTATTTTAAAGACAACTCAACTGCTTACAAACAAAATTTGGGAAAATTGTACGCTGGTCTGGCAGTAAGCGGACCTATAGATGCCGGTTCGTCCGACATTCAAGGCTTGGACAATGGTTATGGACAGTATATGCGCGCCTACTGGGTGATGCAGGAAGTTACTACCGACGAAGCTATACTGCACTGGGGCGACGCCGGCATTCCCGAATTGGGAACCGGAACGTGGAATGCCTCCAACCAGTTTATTCGTGCCATGTATCTTCGCATAGCCTATCAAGCGCGCGTAATAAGTGAATATCTAACTGTAACAAGCGAAGGAAAACTGAACGAACGCGGACAGGGCGACATGATTCCCGAAGTGACGGTTTATCGTGCTGAAGCGCGTTTTCTCCGAGCCTTGTCCTATTTCCACGCGGTTGATCTTTTTGGAAATTCCGGTTTTCTGGATGAAAATACGCCTGTTGCCACGCTTCCTGTTCTAAAAAAACGTGCTGAACTGGCTGAATATGTGGAAAGTGAACTTTTAGCAATTATTCCCGACTTGAAAGACCCGCGCACGAACGAATATGGACGTGTGGACAAAGCAGCTGCATGGTTTCTTTTGGCTAAACTCTACCTCAATTCGCAAGTGTGGACAGGAAAAGACCGCAATGCCGACTGTATCAAAATGTGTGAGAACATTATCAATGCTGGTTATTCAATCGGTGCGAACTACAATTATCTGTTCCTTGCCGATAACGATAAAAACAGCAGCGCCAGCGAATTTATCGCGGTTGTGCCTCAAGACGGGCTGCATTTGCAAGCTTATGGCTGTATGACTTTCATTATTCAGGCTCAAACATTGTCTGGCGATTCTACAGGCTATATGGGTAAAGATGTTCCTGCAACCATTCAGGTTGATTGTGGGGTAGGAGGCTGGAATGGTACAACAACCCGCCCTGAACTTTATAACAAATTTGCTCCCGACGACATACGGGCAATGTTCTTTAAGCATAATCATGACATCAACATTACAGAACTAAGCGCGAATACAGCTTTTGGTTATGGCGTAACAAAATTCCGCAATGTAACATCCGGAGGCGCTAAGGGAAGTCATGGCGACTTTGTTGATACCGATTATCCGTTGTTCCGTCTGGCGGACGTTTACTTGATGTATGCCGAAGCAGCCGTTCGCGGAAATGGAAATAAGGCTGTGGCTGTGGATTATGTAAACGAACTTCGCGATCGTGCAACGGTTTCCCGTATTGGCGAGAACGAACTTACGCTTGATTTCATTTTGGACGAACGTGCGCGCGAACTCTATTGGGAAGGCTGGCGTCGCCAGGATTTGATTCGCTTCGGAAAATTCACGGGCAACGCGTATATCTGGCAGTGGAAAGGCAATGCGTATGCAGGTGCATCTATTGACAATTTCCGCAATCTGTACCCAATACCCGAAGACCAGATCCTAATGAATAACAATCTGGAACAAAATGAGGGTTATAAATAAACAATGATAGTTTCATTAATTTTAAATAGACTGACAATGAAAAAACTGAAAAATATACTGATGTTACTCGCTTGCCTTACGTTGTGCTGGGCTTGCGAACGGGACGGAGAACTTCCGACTGCATCAACTCCGGAGAGTTTTGTATTGAACACGCCAGTTTATACTGCCGGAATTTATGACTTGAAAAATGCGGGAAGTGTTCAGCTCACCTGCACGCCTCCTGATTACGGTTTCACTGCCATAACCACCTACAAGGTGCAGGTAGCGCTGAAAAATACATTTGCAGCGGAAGAATTTGTTACGCTTCCTACTTCCTACATGACGGCAAAGATGAATGTTAGCGCTACTGAAATAGCCGTCGCACTGGTCGGGTTACTGGGAATTGAGGATGAAGCTGCCTTCCCAACCGACACCATACTGGCTACCTACATACGGTTATCTGCTGAACTGGCGGATGGAAGCCATACAGTATTGTCTAACGCCATTGAACTGCCAAAAGTGAAATGTTACTTTGCACTGCCTCCTGTGGTAATGCCAAACAATATCTACCTGGCCGGAAATATCAATGAATGGAAATGGGATGCCGCAACTGTCATGGTACCGGTACATGGCACGGAAGGAAAGTTCTGGGCTGTTCAATACTTGGGAAAAGCAGGCAACGACAATGCCGAAATCAGATTCAACACAGCAAAAGGAGAAGATCTCGGAGGCGCTTCTATCAGCATGGAAAACGCCGTTATTGATGACGATTCCAAAACATTGGCCGATATAGCGGCTGGCAGCAATAATGCAATTACCATTGGAAATCCTGGCTGGTATATCGTAGTGGTAACAACCGAAATCTCAGGACGCAATTATACTTTCAATGTACAGTTCCTTGAACCAAAAGTGTATTTGTTCGGAAGAGCAATGGGAGGCTTAGGAGTATGGGGAGCCGGTACCGATAATCTGTTTACGGTACCCGACATTTCGTTAGGCGCTGATGCAGACTTTGTATCTCCTGCATTTATCGGAGCTCCAGCTGGTGGTAGCGATGGTGTGCGTGCCTGCATTGTCCTCAGCGGTCATGAGTGGTGGAATACCGAATTTATGGTATTTGATTCAAAACTGGTATACCGAGCAAAAGGAGGAGATCAGGAACCCAGAGTACCCGGAACCATCGGTCAAAAACTGTACATCAACTTTACCAAAGGAACAGGAAAAATTGAATAACCGGTTCATTCTGCATACGGGCTGTAAAAAGCCTGTATGCAGAATAACCAATAATTATTATTATAAAAGATAAATTTAGCTAAACGATGAAAAAGATATATTTATATTCCATACTGCTTTTTGCCGGTTTTTCGGCATGTACGGAAGACTTCACTCCAGAAGTTGTTCCGCCAACGTCGTACCCGCAAGAAGCGCCACAAGTAATTGAAGGATTCGCCTTTGATTTCGGAAATGATTTCAAATCGGCAATTACCATCACAGAAAACGACAAGAATCTTGAGTTGATAAAAGCTACGGCTACCCCTGCAATGGTGGAAGGAGCCACTGTCGTATTTAAAGTTGAAATATCTGATACTGAAAATTTTGCAAAAAGTGTAGAATTGCCAGCAGAAAATGCAAACAACACGGCAACCATACAGTCTTCCGAGCTGAATGAGGCAGTAAAAGAACTGTTTGGGAAAGCTCCCCTGACCCGTACCGTCTATTTGCGGAGTTATGTCTACATTCAGGACGGCACGCAGAAAACGTTGCTGCCTGGCGACTGTCTTTCCGGCCCTGTTGATATTACAGTCTACTCAAATGTGGTTATTGAACAGGCCTACTATCTGTTTGACGTTACCAACTACAATGTTGACGACTTGGATTCATACAAATTTGAACACAGTGACAAGGATGTGTACGAAGATCCAATTTTTACCCTTACCATAGAAGTGAAAGATGCATTTTCATTCTTAATCATGCCGCAATCGGTTAAAGATGCCGGCGCGGCCAATCCCGATGCTTATTGGAACAATTTGCTTGGCAATCAGATTGAGGGCAATACAGCTCTGGAAGGCACACTGATCAAAACAAATGATGGCGAGGGACCGATGAGCATAGGGAATGAAAAAAGCTGGGCCAAAATCACCCTCAACATGCTGGAATATACCTACACCATTGAACTGTTTGACGCCATACGTCAACTGTACGTGCCAGGCGGACATCAAGGCTGGGATCCACCTACCGCACCCATTGTATATTCGCCCAAACTTGACATGAAATTCGACGGCTATGTGTATATGGCAGCCGGAAATGCCTTCAAGTTTACGTCCGAGCCAGTTTCCGATTGGAGTGGCACTAACTACGGCGACGGCGGAAATGGTACGCTTTCTACGGCTGGAGACGCTGCAAATTTAACAGTCGCTGAAGCCGGATTCTACCGCCTGACGGTCGACCTGTCGAAAGTACCCTACACCTATACGGCTACCGCAACCGAGTGGGGGGTGGCCGGAGAAGCAACCACTGGAACCCCTGAAGGCTGGAATGCGTCTGTACCAATGACGCTGAACCAAGCAACAGGCGAATGGACGGTTACTACAACCCTGTTCGGAGGAAAAGAATATAAATTCCGTGCAAACAATGACTGGCCCATCAATCTCGGCGGAAACCTGAACAATTTAACTTACGGAGGCGACAATATCCTTGCTCCAGAAGACGGTACATACCAGATTACATTGAAATTGGGCGACGCGCGGACTTATAGCTGCACCGTTGTCAAACAATAATTCAATTACGAATTACGAATTACGAATTACGAAACTGCGCAAGCTCTCGTAATTCGTAATTTTTAATTCGTAATTGAATTCTCAGCTTTCGGTAAAAATACTTTTCCAGTCGAGTGATAAACCGTTGATGACGTTAACTGGGATTTTATCTGCTCCATATTCGTAAATTGTGCCTTCGTCGTATTTTCCGTCAGGCTGGAGCAAATAGATGGCAACCGAACGGTTCCCTGGATCGGCAATCCAGTATTCACGCACTCCGGATGCTTCGTAGAGATCGAATTTTTTTGTGTGGTCATAACGCGATGTGGATGGAGAAATGACTTCCACAACCATCTCTGGAGCGCCAATACATCCGCGATAGTCAAGTTTCGACAAGTCACAGACTACACAAATATCCGGCTGCACGACGGTGTAAATCTTGTCGTCTCCCTTTTCCTTGCAGGTTGGCAAACGCACATCGAATGGCGCAGAAAAAACTTTGCATTTGCCCTTATTCCTTATGATATGCTCCTTTATATACCAGAAAATGGCGCTTGTTACATCCGCATGGAGCGTGGACGGGGCTGACATTACACGTATAAATCCGTTTATTAGTTCACGCCGCTTTTCATCGAACCACGTAAGGTAATCGGCGTAAGTGTAACGTTTGTTCATGTTTAAAATCAGTTTCATTGCATTTATTTTTAGCATGATATATTATTAATTAGTGTCCGTCTGAAAACTCGGAACAATTGCATCATGTTTATTTC
>JAITHZ010000309.1 GCA_031279795.1 Bacteroidales bacterium | reverse complement strand
CAATATGATATGAATATCATTATAAATCTAATTCATCAATATTTTCCATGTGTGTGATTTTTTACGCAGGCAAAGCCTGCAATCATAGACCGGACGAGGCACAGCCTCGCCCGAACCGAGAATTAAGAATTAGGAATTGAGAATTAATTCTTAGGGATGCAAAATAAACAAGATATAATAGTTTCGGAAAAGCAAATACAGGGACGATACTTTATTATGTACCGTCCTCTGCGGGACTTGGTACGCGAATGCATTCGTTATCCGTAAGCTAAAGCACAATGTTATCAAGTTAAGGTTTCATTAGCTCTGAAAGAGCGTAATCAATCACTAATCACTAATCACTAAATTATCTCTCGACTCCCATTGAAGAAGTTAAAAAAGACGAAAAAGACATTTTAATCAAATTTTAATCAGATTTTAAGCGCATTTTAATGGAATTTTAATCAGATTTTAAGTGGTGCAACGCTACATTTGCGCACTTTATTCAACGAATTGGAGTATTTATTGAAGCAAATTATTTTTTTTATTAACTAATTCTATTTGTAAAAATGAAAAGCAATTACTTGTTAAAAATGATGCTGGCGGGAGCGCTCATGTTTTCCGCAGCAACGGCGCAACCGGCCGAAATCTCGGTTGACAGCAGAGATGCGTTGCAAAACGCAATAGACAACGCTACGGCGGATGATGTGATTCTTGTTACGGCTTCTTTTGAAGTGAACAACAAACTGTGGCTGAAGAAAGTGCATATTAAAGGAGTTGGCGACAACATTGAGATCAAGGCAGCCGCAGGCTATACTTGGCGGTTGTATGATCTGATAAACGAAGGCGCCAGAGAAAAGGCGATTATCGAAAACATCACGTTTTCCGGAGCCGACAACCAGGGCAACGCAGAAGGTAATGAAAAAGACGGCGGCACCGGACGCATTGGCGCTAATGCTGAATTTATCAACTGCAAGTGGATTGGAAACAAATCGGTTGAACGAGGCGGCGCCATTGATATTTATGCCGGCGAAGTCTTGTTTACCAATTGTGAATTTACCGGTAATATATCCCCCAGAGGCGGCGCACTGGTTGTTCGCAGCGACAACACGCTTGTTACGTTGGTAAACTGTAAATTCAGCGGCAACGAAACAACAACCGACCGCGGCGCAGCATTTTTCATTCAGAGCGCTTCTACGGTAAGGGTTATCAATTCCATCATCAGCGGTAACATCAACCGTGGAAACGGCGGTACGGCCTTTACCACCGACGGAAACCCAACACTGTATGTAGAAGGCTCCTCTGTTATCGGCAATGAGTCGCACAACAGTCACGGCTGCGTTTTATATGCCATGGGGCAGGGCAATATTACCTTTGTGAACACCACCATTGCTGGTAATATCATGCACAACGACGCCAATTCTATGCTTTTCCTTGATGCTACTCCTACATTGCGCTTTATCAACTCCACCGTGGCGGGTAACAAAGCCGGTACCAGCGGCGGGCCGAATGCAGGAAACACCACAGGTATCGGCATCATGAAACCCAATACTAACTTGGTTGTGCACAATTCGATCATTGTGGGAAATACAGCTAATAATGGCGAAGCGGTAGATATTAAATACCAGAGCACCGACAATTTTGTGCCGGGTACGCTGGATATTAAAAATTCCATTATCGGCTGGCTGCAGGTAGGAGTGGATGCCAATACCCTGCCTGAAGCAGATATAGCAGCCAGTAAAGACGAAGCATCCATCGTGAATGAGTATGCGCGCACCAGCCAGTGGCAAGCATCCGAAAAGTCGGGCATTATCTGGAGCGGATTGCAGCAAACCTCAAGAGGCTCCTACTATGCGCTGAACGGAAAAGGCAAAGCCGTAGGGCTGGCCGATCCTGCGTTGCTGGCTGCCGCCCTGAACCTGACGGAAACGACCGCCCTGCCCGATCAGCTGGGTTACATCCGCGAAGTGAAAGAAGGTAAAATCGACGCCGGCGCTGTTGCCTATCCGGGATACGTGGGCGTAGAATTAGACATTGACCAGCTGAACTACACGCCCGACGGTACAAGCTACGACGTGGCTACCCACACCATTACCTACTCGGCTGACTGGCGCTACGCCGGCTGGGAATGGGCGGAACTGAAAGATTTCTCGAAATTCACTTCCATCACCATTGAATTTGACGCTTCCTGCCTGCCTGGACCTGCAGCTGATCCTGAAGGCGATACTAAAATACAAGGTATTGTGGTTTATGAAAACGGGCGCACCGATGGCGACGAAGAAGTAGAAGTACGCAACCACCTGACTTCCATAACCATCCCGTTGGGAATTGGTGGAGCAGGCGGTTCTACAACACCCGCCGACAAGTCGAAAGTATGGCGCGTCGGCTTGAAGAGCCAGACCTCCGGTACCATCGTGCTGAAAAGAGCTTACGCTACTGCTGTGGATGAAACCATCACAGAACTTCCGCTTGATAACCTGAACTTGAAATGGGGAGATGGTATTACAAATTACGACAATGTAACCCACACCGTTACTTACATTGATCATGACTGGGATGGCGGTATCGGATGGGAACTTGCGCCGCAGGACTACTCCGACTATTATGCTGCAGTGCTGGAATTCGAACCTTCGGAAACGGGATTCAATCTGCATGCTCAATATGTTAATGCAGGACATGGCAACGATGGCGACCATGATGAGTATGTAGAAAAAGGAGCCACAAAACTGGTACTGGAGCTGAACAATGAGAGAAAATCGGCAACCATCAAATTCTTCATGCAATTCAAAGGCTCCGAAGGAACGGCCGAAAACAAGCTGGTACTCAAGCGCGCCTATCTGGTAAAACAGGAACCGGATTTGACTGTTACCGAAGTTACATGGACGCCGGAAAGTCCCGAACCCGGACAGGGAGTAACATTCAGCGCCAAAGTTAAAAACATAGGCTATGCGCCAACGCCAGCCGTAAAACATGGACTGACGTTCACAACCGGCGGCGTTACCGTATGGAGCGACACGCACCTGACGCCACTCGCGCCAAACGAAGAAATTACGCTGACAGCAAACGGCGGCGGTACCGACGGCAAGTGGATTGCCGGTAAAAACCCGAAATATAAGGTTGTAGCAAATATCAATGACGACAAGACAATTGCCACCGAACTTGACTTCAGCAACAATTCAAAAGAAGCGGAATTGATTATCAACGGAAAACCTGACTTGAAAATTGATACCATCCGGATGTCGCCATCGGACCCAAGTGCAGGAGAGGAAATTGAATTCCGTGCAGCAGTCCGCAACATAGGAACGGTCAATACAGCCGCTGGCACAATTCATCGCGTGAAGTTCACCATCGGCTCGACAGTAGTAGAAGGGACATTTACAGGACAGATACTGGCAGGCGCTTCCAGCGTTACGAACATCGCAGGAACGTGGACAATGGTTGGCGACAACTTTACAGTGACAGGCGAAGTAAACCCCGAAGCAGAAGGCGCGCGCATCGAAGAAAGCGACTACACCAACAACAGCTATACCTACGTTTACGCCCCGTCTGCTATCGACGACGTATGGGCTAACGCAACCGTGTATACGCAGGGACAAACGCTGTACATCGAAGGTTATGCCGGAGCATCGGTTGGTATTTACAATTTGCTGGGACAGGAAGTTGCAAGCCTTACAGCCATAGCTGAAAACGCTGCAATCGAACTGACCTCCGGAGCGTACATTGTCAAAATAGCAGCCGGAAAAGTGATGACCCATAAAGTTCTCATAAAATAAGTGTTTTTGTAAAATTTAGAATTTATTAAAAAGGAAAGTTTTCCCCCACGTGGGGAAAACTTTCCTTTTTAGGGATGCGAAATAAACGGTGATTAGTGATTCAGACCTTCGGAAGTGGCGCAAACTAACTTGTC
>JAITHZ010000138.1 GCA_031279795.1 Bacteroidales bacterium | reverse complement strand
AAGCCGACAAAGCTGAATTGCGCAATACAACAGGTATTTCCGGCATGGAAGAAGGGCAGGCTGCGTTGTACCAAAACATCCCCAACCCGTTTTCGCAGTCTACACAGATTAAGTACTTTTTGCCGACTTCGGTACAGAAGGCTTTCCTGTGCATTTATGATTTGAATGGCAAGCAACTGAAACAGTACCAGCTTGCAGAACGCGGCGAAGGTCGGCAGCAAATTCTTGGCAACGAGTTTGCAGCCGGTATTTACCTCTATGCACTGATTGCTGACGGGCAAGAAGTGGAAGTGAAGAAAATGATTTTAACAGAATAATAATTATAGGTATGAAAAAGTTAATTTTTGTATTCATCCTAAGTATGCTGACAATTGTTTCGTTTGCACAAACTACTCGGGAACAGGCTGATGAAACAGTTCTCCAGTATATACGGAGTGAAATAGGGAGCTGCCGGCTGTTTGAATATATTCAAGCACAAACCGAAACATTGGACATAACGCCGACCAATGGCTGCGATTTCAGCGTTCGTTATCCTTCGTGGGCGTATTCGATCAGTCTGGGAAGCGACTCGATCGACGGCTCCTCAACCCGCTGGTATCTGTTTGTCAGCAAACATACCGGCAAGCTGTTCGCAGTAAAAACAACTGAAGAATCCGGTCCGGTTGATCCATCAACATGGGCCATGTTCAGGAGCGTTACGTCGATACAGGCTGTGGAAAGTTCGTACGAAACGGCAGTTTACCCGAATCCGGTTGGCGATGTGCTGACCATTCAGGGAAATGCCGACCGTGCTGAACTGTATGATTTGGCAGGAAACCGCGTCCTTCGGGAAGATTTTCGCGTCGGCGATGCAGCAAAACTGAATGTCGCCTTGCTGAGCAAAGGAACGTATGTGCTTTCTGTTTTTCACAGAGGAAACGTAAAAAGCTATAAAATTATAAAAAAATAGACGATGAAAAAATATATATTTTTACTGAATGCCCTGCTGTTGCTGTCCTCATCCTTGACTGCACAGATAAGTCCAGAAACGGCAGATGAACTGGCTTATCGCTATATCGCCGAAAACATTGGCGAATCGCAGTATCTGTATCTGTATGCCAACCGCAATGTAACGACAGAAACAACATTCGCCACAGAAGCAACGGGCGAAAACTTTTCGCTCAACCATCCATGCTGGGCGTATTGCGTTGTTTCGCAGCGTAATAACGAATACGTGCAGCAGTATTTGTTCATCAATAAAGTCAATGGCGCAATTTCCGAAATGCGGTTGAAAAGCGATGCGCTTCCCGAATTGAGCGGCTGGGATCTTATGGAGGAATTTACGTGCGAATGGGCACAACTCGCGCCTGCAACGCCAACTGACGTGCAGAAAAATGCGCTGGACAAGCTGTTTTCCGAAAGCAGCGAATTACTGAAAAATATTGCGGGCGATACGCTGTTTGTTATCGACGACAGACAGGGATTGGACATGCTAAACCCTGACAAAAACGCAGAAGTTGATATTGATTTCGAAAAATACAGCCTTGTTGGAGGGAAAGTTTTTGTGTCTTCCATTTCGGATCATATTTCTTCCACCCACTTGTCGGTATGCGCTACATCTGCTGCTTCTACTTTCAAATACGAAGTCGCGGTTGATAAATGTACCGCCGACTGTTTGACAGCAACCGGTTATCTGTATTTTTGGGAAATTTATCCAAAAATAAATGCACAGCATATTCCGCTGGTGGTTAATACTGAATTTCAAGATTTTAACATGGATGTATTTTCTTGTAGTTGGCAGTATTCAAAATTAAAAGCAGATCACATTTACTTGATTAGCTCTCAAGAAGAATTGCTCACAATTGTAACTTGCGAAAACGAAACTTCTTTGCCTGCTATTGATTTTAGCAAATATTCTCTGCTCTTTGTTTATGGAGGAACAACTTATGGGGTAGACAAAGTAGTTAAAAAGTTGCAGCAAATATCATCCAACGAATATGCATTAAGTGTTGATGTTAAGCTAAATATGACGGCATTTCCTGAAGGTTGGAAGTTATCAATAGTGATTCCAAAAATATTAGAAGAATCTGTTTTTAAGCTGAATAAAAATATTCATCACTAAAAAATCAATCATTGATTATGAAAAAGTTTAATGCCATAGTATTGGGAATGATTTTTAGTTTTTCGTTATACGCTCAGAGGGAAAGCGAATATTTTTATTATCACAAAGGAGAAAAAATTTATTTAGAGATAGATTTATCCCGAATCTTGGTTATATCGGAAGGAACGATTTCTGAAAGCAATATTAGAAATAAGATTGTAAAATATAGTTTTGATGTTGTACATTCAAAGAAAAGCATTACCAAGCAGAATGTAATTGCTATCAATAATATACAACAACCGATAGATAATAATGAATCATTTACTGAGATTTTTTTTCCAAAAAATGATATCGCTCAATCTGAGTATTTCGAGATTATTCGGCAGTTTCAAGAAGAACCCAATATCATAAAAGTTTCGCCTTCATTTTTGATTAACGGTAAAAAGTTGGATTTATCCAATAATTTTTACGTTAAATTGCGTACTATTGATGATATAGAAAAGTTATCGAAGATGGCTAATGAATATTTTATTCAGATTTTAGGAAGCAACAAATATATGCCTCTATGGGTTACGTTGTCATGTACCAGGCAAACACCAATGAATATAATTGAGGTTGCAAAGTTATTCCATGAGTCCCTATTGTTCGAATATGTTGAACCAGAGTTTTTATATCATGATCTATTGACTACGAATGATACCTATTATAACGATCAATGGGGATTAAAAAATACAGGACAACATGGCGGAACCCCTAATACTGATATTCATGCGGAGAGTGCATGGACTGTTTCTACCGGTTCTCCCAATATCCGCGTGGCTGTCTTTGATCAAGGCATAAAAATGGATCACCCTGATTTAATAAACAATATTTATGGAACAGGATATGATGCAGAAACCGGTACAATTCCGTCCCAGCTAAGAAACTCTCATGGTACTCCTTGTGCAGGGATCATTGGGGCTTCGCAAAATAATTCGATTGGGGGTAGTGGAGTTGCCCCAAATTCCAAATTAATGTCAATAAGTATTGATCTTGATTGGGGGAATACGCCACAACAGTTGGCAAATGGATTTAATTGGGCATGGCAAAATGGAGCAGATATTATTAGCAATTCATGGGGAGGATATTCTCCAAGCAGTATTATAGATGATGCTATTACTTCTACAATGGTACAAGGACGTAATGGGAAAGGAACGATAGTTATCTTTGCTTCCGGCAATGAAAATAATACTAACATCAGATATCCCGGAAAGAGTAATCCTGATATTTTAGTAGTAGGTGCGATAAGTCCTTGTGGAGAAAGAAAAAGTTATACATCTTGCGATGGAGAAGGTTGGGGTAGCTGTTACGGAACCCAGTTAGATGTGGTTGCTCCTGGAGTATTTATTCCTACAACGACATACACTGGCGGTTATACTCTAACTTTCAATGGCACTTCCGCAGCCTGTCCTCATGTTGCCGGTCTTGCAGCCCTTATCCTGTCGGTCAATCCAACGCTTACTAACCAGCAAGTGCGGAATATAATTGAATCTACTGCTCAAAAAGTGGGCGGTTACAGTTATCAAACAACATCCGGACGCTCTAACGGTACGTGGAACAACGAAATGGGCTATGGCTTGATAGATGCTTATTCTTCCGTATCTTCAGCTTGTTCGACAACATACAATTTTACAGACCAGACAGTAACCGCCAATACCGCTATTGAATACTGTGGCAAGATTAACGTCCAAAACGTAACCGTAACCAACAATGCCAAGTTGACGCTTGACGGCATAGAAACGACCATTAACGGTCCGTTTGAAATGCAGTCAGGCGCAGGGCTGGAAATTAATTAATTGAATATCAATAATCTCAAATAAATAGCGCTGACAAATTTCAGGTGTCGGCGCTATTTATTTAGCCTGTCGTTCGGGCGAGGCTGTGCCTCGTCTAATCTATGATTGCAGGCTTTGCCTGCGTAAAAAATCATACACTGGAAAATATTGATGAATTAGATTGTAATAATGTGCAGGCAAAGCCTGCTTTGATAGACCGAACGAGGCAGAGCCTCGTCCGAACAGCAGTGGTGATGAAAAAGCAACAGAAATGTATTAAACTCTGTAAATAAATCCATTAATAATGATTTAATAAAAACAAGACTAATTTATAAATCACTAATATTCAACATATTTAAATAACAATGACGGAGTGACGGGAAACAGGAATCATCGAAAGCAGTTAGCCCCCAACGCCTGATGCCGCATAAGTCGAAACGCTCTACATGGCTTATTATCAATAAGTTGCGATAATCAACGATGAGAAAATTCATTATTAATAAAAATTTATCCCTGCAAAAGGAGTGATTATCAGAAACCTTTTTGTACCTTTGTATTTGTAATTTTATAATTTTAAGGATACATTGCTATGAAAAGCAGATTTGACCATTTTAATTTCAATGTAACAGATCTTGAAAAGAGTCTGGCATTTTACGACAAGGCGCTCGGTCTGAAAGAAAGTCGGCGCTCGGTTGCGCATGACGGTTCGTTTATTCTCGTGTTCCTGACCGACGAAACGTCCGCTTTCCAGCTGGAACTGACGTGGCTCCGCGAGCATCAGACGCCGTACGATCTTGGCGAATGTGAATATCACCTTTGCCTGCGCGTGTCCGGCGATTACAGCGAAGCCCGTCGCTTCCACAAGGAAATGGGATGCGTGTGTTACGAAAACGAAAGCATGGGTATTTATTTCATCAGCGACCCAGATGGTTATTGGATTGAAATTCTTCCGGAGAAATGAATTATTATAAATATAAATATTATTGGTATGAAAAATTATTTTATTATTAGTCTTATGATTACAAGTTTATTTCGTTTGGCTTCAGCCGCTGAAATAAAAAACGTGCAGCCTGCATTTTGGTGGGCAGGCATGCAACATGCAGAATTACAGATTCTTGTTCACGGAGAAGGAATTGGCGCAAGCGAAGTACATTTTACAACAAAAAACCTTGATCTCAAGGAAGTTGTACGTTTAGAAAATCAAAATTACCTGATTTTATACGTAAATACGCAACATGCTGTACCGGAGAAATTTAACATTGTGTTAAAAAATGGCAACAATAAAACCGAAATTCCCTACGAGATTCGGCAACGTGAACCAGATGCACGAAATATCAAAGGCTTCGATGCCAGCGATGTACTGTATTTGATTATGCCCGATCGTTTTGCTAATGGCAATCCAGCCAACGACGAAATTTTCGGTTATCCCATCAATCGAGAAAATCCAAATTCACGGCACGGCGGCGACATTGCCGGCATCGAACAGCACCTGGACTACATTGAAAATTTGGGAGTTACCGCTATTTGGCTCAATCCAATTCTGGAAAACAATATGAATGAAAATGAATATCCTGCCTATCACGGTTACGCAACAACCGATTTTTACAAAGTCGACGCCCGTTTCGGCACGAATGACGATTACCGTAAGCTGATTGACAACATTCATGCACGCGGAATGAAAGTGGTAATGGACATGATTTTCAATCACTGTGGAAGCGAAAACTTCCTTTTCAAGGACATGCCCGCAGTTGACTGGTTCAATCACGGACGAAATTACGTTCCTACAACACACCGTACCGCCACACAGTTCGACCCATATCGGTCGGACTACGACTTCAACGCATCGGTCGACGGCTGGTTCGTAGAATCCATGCCCGACTTCAACCAGCGTAACCCGCATGTTGCCAAATACTTGATTCAAAACAGCATTTGGTGGATTGAATTTGCAAAACTGAATGGAATCAGGCAAGACACTCATCCTTATGCCGATTACGAGATGATGAGCCGCTGGTGCAAAGAAGTGCTG
>JAITHZ010000266.1 GCA_031279795.1 Bacteroidales bacterium | reverse complement strand
CCCAGTGATGTTTCTTTCACATATACCTGCAGATTATCCACATAGGCTTCAAGGTCTACGTTATCTCCGTTGCCATCATTGGAACCTCTTGTGTTCACGCAGGTAAGCACGGAAAAATTCTTGGGTTTTCTGTTTTCAACTGCTACTGCACTTTCGCTTCCACCTAGGGTTGGGGCAAGGAAAGGCTTGTCGGTAACCGTAACCGTGTTTGCCGGATTGTCCTTTTCGGTAATCGTCAAACTGACAACTTTCTGATTCTGGAAATCCAGTTCGGCCGTGATATGGTAAGTCACCCCTGTGGCAAAAGCCAAAGTTGTAGCTGTTGATGCATTCAAAGCAGAAGTTGCCGCAAGATCTGCAGCTCCTTTGTTAAAACTCGGCCCTGAACCACCCAGAAAAGCAGGAGTCTCTGAATCCATATTCCAGTAATGCACTAAGTCATCGCCAAAGGTATAAATTCCAAAGAGAGCATCAGCATACCATGTTGTCCCGTTGTTAGGGTTTTGGGTGCCATTTCCGAGGAAAGTCAGATGAACGGCATTTCTTCTTCCTAAAACACCTTTATTGACTGTCCAGTCTAATTCAATGAACCATGTAGTGTAGCCTGTCCATGCTTCGTTGCTGTCGGTTGCTGGAACCGTCACCTGAGTGCCTCTGTTACCGCCGCCGGCGCCACTCATTACCATCATTCCATCCCTGAAAGCAATTGCTCCTCCCCCTTTGGTGAAGATATTGCTGTTACCAGCATCCCCAGACCAGCCGGCTGGCAGTGCGCTTACTCCATCAAAATCCTGATTGATGAAATACTTGTTGTAAACAGTGCCTGGTTGTGCATTTACAACGCCACAGTTTGCGATCGCCAGAAAAGCGATACTCAATACATACGTACATAAAGTTTTCATAATAAAATAAATTTAAATTAAAACAAAATAAGAGATTAAAAAAACATTTTATTTACAGTTTAAAAAACTGTTCACGGTACGACATGGAACCGTTTTCGACCACCAGAATGTAACATCCCGCAGGCAAACCGGCCACACTGAGCGAGTGTACCGATTTTCCGCTGGCTGCGAGAACCGATTTTGCAGCCAGCGCGCCGGTTGTTGCATACACCGAGCAATCATAAATACCCCTGTCGTTCAACCGTATAGCCAGCTCGTTGCTGACGGCGGTTGCGAGCAGCTGTGCAGGTTCGGATTTTTCCGGCGCACGGGCAATGCTTGCCGGATCGTAATTGAACTGCACCGTTACCGTGTCGGAAAAGATGCATCCGTGATAGTTCATTTCCAGCCAGAGTTTGCGTTCTTCGCCGTCGACAAAGTCATCGTGCTTCAGGAGCAATGTCTTGGCCGTCGAGCCGTCGGACCAGCGGTACGAGATGGCGTCGAAAAACGGATTCAACTCATATTCAGCGGCTTCAATAACAATTTTTGACGGAACAAAGATGTTGTTGAGATCCGCTCCCAGATAAAACCCCGTATGTGGCGGCTGATTGTAGCCAACATTCTGGAGCACAATGTCCATCCGGTAAACAGGGTCTTGCAGCAGCGAATGAAAGCGGTAATTCGTTTCGTACGGAGTAAGATAAATCCGGACGAAGCGGTTGTTTGTAGCCCGCAACACTAATTCTTCGCGCCAGTCGCCAAGCATGTCGCCCACGATGCAGGGATTGGATTTGGTGCTGTTGTTCGACGACATGGAGGTCGTGCTGAGCAGGGTGGTTGTCGAGCCGCTGGCATACTTGGTGATTGAGGCGCCGTCCTGCAACTCGCGCAGCAAGTCGCCGTCCCACCAGCAGGCCATGTTCATCGACACGCCGCCGGTCGAGGAATTAACGGTCTTCAGTTCAGCAGCATTGATGACGCCGCCCGAACGTGATGACCAAAATTCCATTCCCCTGAAAGCAGCGTCCACGTCTGTCCCCATGCATCGGCCAACATCGTCGCCCGATTTCAGCTGCCACAGGATTTCGCCTGTAGCTGCATCGCGCAACGTAGTGCCTTCTACCTTGTTTTCGTGGCAGGCTACCACTTCCAGACCCTGACGTTCGGGCATGTAATCGGACAGGTGCATGGCGTCGCCGTGCCCCAGTCGTGTGTTGTACAGCCCCCGTCCGTCGTGGTCAACCGTCATGGAACCATAGACGATTTCGTCGAAGCCGTCGCCGTCTACATCTCCCACGCGCAAGTTGTGGTTTCCCTGTCCGGCATACGACGCCCACGGGCTGCTCGACGAACTGTAGGTGTCGAACTTCCAGCGTTTGGTCAGCTTTCCGTCGGCAAAGTCATAGGCAACAAGCACCGTGCGCGAGTAATAGCCGCGACACATCACAATGCTGGGATGAATGCCGTCGAGGAAAGCGACACAGGCAAGGAAGCGGTCAACGCGGTTTCCGTAATTGTCGCCCCATCGCGAGTTGATTTCCGAACCGGTTGGCTGCAGCTTGGGAATTTCGTTGCCGTTGTTGTAGGTGGAACTGTAGCGCGGCGGGTCGTACTCTGTCGTTACGATTTCCGCACCCGTTTCGCCATTGAAAACGGTAAGAAACTCCGGCCCCTGCAGGATGTATCCGCCGGAATTGCGGTAGTCGGCGTCGGGCTTATAGTCGGTCGAAAGGTTGTACTTTGCCTTGTATTCCGGAAAATACGCCTGACCGATGTAGTTTCCCAGCGCGTCTTTTCCGCCCTCTGCCGTCTTGCACACCAGTTCGGCTTTTCCGTCGCCATCCAGGTCATACAGCAGAAATTGCGTGTAATGCGCCCCTTCGCGAATATTGACGCCCAGATTGATTTCCCACATACAGGTTCCGTCTAACTTGTAGGCCTGAAAAACAGGCGCATCCGTAATGCCGCTCTGTGAATTGTCCTTGCCGTTTCCCGTGCGGTGAATGACAATTTCCATTTCGCCATCGCCGTCAAGGTCAGCAAAGGAGGCGTCGTTGGGCGAATACTTCCAGCTGGCATCGCCTTCCACCTGCTTCATGGGAATTTCAATCCAGGGATTCCCGCCGCCGTCGGCCACACTTTTTAATGTGTAAACAGCCTGCGCATCGGGATTCTCAACGCCGTTTTCTACCAGCTTTACTGCATACCGGAGTGTTCCGGTTTCGGATTCCAGGTATTTATAAAAGGTGGAACGACGCAACGGCTCGGCGTTCAGCTTGGTCGGCTCTCCTGCCGTGCCGTCGTTAACGACTTCTCTGTAAACATTGAACGCTGCATCTGCCGCATCAGTGGCCAGATACCGCCAAGTGACGCACACGCTGTAGGCCGCGCCCGAACGTGCCGCCCGGTACGCTACCAACCCTCTGCCCAACGTTTCCTGCTGGCGGTTGGACGAAATCTGCGCCGCACCAGGCAACTGCGCCAACAATAACGCAGCTATAATGATTTTCTTGAATGTCAATAAATTTCTCATCATAATATATAATATATGTACCAGTTGTCTGGTAATTAATAATTGCTGTTTTTCATGAATAAAACACTTTTTGAGGTAACATCGTTTTCATCATTTTTGATACATTTTGTCACATTTCTTGAGTGATTACTTTTTGTTATTTTTTATCTCAAATTGAAACAACATTCTTTTTACTGTTTTCGATTTTTACCTCATTTCGTTGTTACAAAGTAAATGTATTTTTTTGAGATATCAAATAGAAAATCGTACAGATCAACTATGAAAATTGTACAGACAACTATGAAAATTGTACAGATTAGGTATGAAAATCGTACAGCCGCAAAAAAAATAGCAAATTGCTGAATTTAAGACTTCAAAATTTGAATCTGAAATTTCAAAATTTGAAAGCATTTCCGCAGGGAATGAAATGTGAATGAATAAATAATATTTATGTTAAGAATTAAGAATTAAGAATTAAGAATTAAATATTGATGACATTGGGCTTTAGCTTACGGTTAGCGTAGTCGATTAAACAAAATAGAACAGTTTTCGGAAAAGCAAGTCCCGCAGGGGCGACACTTTATTAACCGTATGCTTTCGCTAAAGCACAATGTCATCAAGTTAA
The DNA here is from genome assembly GCA_031279795.1 of Bacteroidales bacterium. Lineage (GTDB taxonomy): Bacteria > Bacteroidota > Bacteroidia > Bacteroidales > WRGA01 > WRGA01. The sequence goes on along the minus strand of JAITHZ010000266.1, from coordinate 34 downwards.
GGTTCCATTAGCTCTGAAAGAGCGTAATCAATAG
>JAITHZ010000254.1 GCA_031279795.1 Bacteroidales bacterium | reverse complement strand
GTACGTATCGTTCGCCATCTCCCATTCCACGTCATTTGCTCTTGGGAAGTCGCTCCGGAACTTTTGCCACAACATGTCGGATGGAAAAACATCGTGCGCGTTTGCCGCACGGAACCGTTCTACGGTAGCTGCAATTTCGCTGTCGGAATAATTGGTCGAAATTGCCGGATTTTGTGCAACAACGGATTGCATTGCAAGCAAAGCAGCTGCGATACTGAATAATTTTAATGTTTTCATTTTAATAACCTCCTGTTTTTTTAATTATGACGCAAAGATAGAATACGATTCTGGAAAGAATTGGGAAAAATGCTTTTTTGGAAAAAAAAGCAGAACCCTGGATTGTCGCAAGACAGCTACGTCCAAAGAAACCTGCAAAACCAGCCGTAATTCTCTTACACACAGCATACTACCATAAAACAACATCCGTCTCTATCACAGAGACGGATGTTTTGGGTTAATTGGCTAAGAATAAGAAAGTTAGTTGAGAATAAAAAGGTGATAATATGTTAAAAATGAAGGTTTTCTGGTAAAAATGAGGAAAAATGGATGGAAAATAACGGTGATTATACAACTGATGAAGATACGGGGAAATTCAATTTTAACTAATTGTAATAAGCATATTATCAAATAGTTATGGATGAGAATGTTTTTTCTCTGCAAAAAATAATGTGAAAAATGCAGGGGAAAAAATAAAAATATTACCTTTGCAGCCTCCAAAACATCCGTCTCTGTGATAGAGACGGATAACCTGGAGAGCAATCTGTAGCTAAACAATTGAAAATTAGCGCTAACCGGAGAAAATTCCTTTTTCCGGAGTCCCTAAGGAATGGTCTTTTGGGCGCAACCTGTCAACGAATCACATAAATAAACTATAAACCAATCATTGGTATATTGGAAAAAAAATGGTAGCTTTGCACGAAAATTTTAATAAGGAAGTTTATGTCACAAACAAAACAAGACCTTGCCGAAATTAAAAAGCAAGACGACGAATTGTTAAAAATAATACTAAAAAAAACTGGAGTAACCTACAGTTCATTAATTGAATTTGCCAAAAAAGAATACATTGCAGCAAATATTGATGTGTTGACTCCTGCCGAGAAAAAACAGTTTCCAAACTTTGTGTTCGATGCATTATAAAAGTTTTGATAATTTTCGCATTTATGTTGACACAAATGTACTTCGCAATTATTTCACAAAGCAATCTGCCGACAGAGCCTGTTTGGATTATGTTTTTTCAAAAAGGCGAAAAGAAATCCTATTTACTTCAACTTTTGCAGTAGGACAAATAATATCAGGTCTGCAAAAAGGAACGAAGGAACGAAAAGCTTTTTCCAGAGAAAAAGCGATAGAAAGTTTAGATAATATATTGTTAAAATTCAGTATAGTGGATTTTACTAAAAAAGATTTGGATAAAGTATATTTATATTTTAACAATGATATAGAAGATAATATTCATTATGTATTAAGCCAGAAAGCAAAGTGTAATATTATAATTACCAATAATATAAGCGATTATTCTTACTTTAAAAACATCATAGCGGTATCTCCAAAAAATTATTCTTTTTTAAGAAAATCAATAAAATAATCTGCTCAATAAGCACTATCGCGCTCAACGAACTACCAAAAAACTGTATCTGTATAAATCTGTATAAATCTGTATAAATCTGTATAAATCTTTCATAGACTATTCGGAAGACGCACGCCGTGCGTCTCTACATTGAACTGATGATTCAGATAAACATTTTGACGCAGAAAAAAATCAATCAATGTCCCTAAAAAAACAATTCATATCCGGCACAATTTACGTTGCTGTTACCAAATACAGCGGCATAGCGATAGGATTGCTGATTACGGCGATTCTTTCGAGACTGCTTACTCCGGATGATTTCGGCACGGTTGCCATTGTCGGCGTGCTGGTGGTATTTTTCAATCTTTTTGGAGAATTGGGCATAGGTCCGTCCATAATACAAAAGAAAGATTTGACGCAGCGCGACATCAGTTCCGTTTTTTCCTTTACAGTTTTAGTCGGATCGGTACTGGCGGCGATATTTTTATCCGTATCGCCGCTGATAAGCCGTTTTTATGAACAGCCGATATTGAAGAATCTCGCCGTACTTTTTTCCGTGAGTATTCTGTTCGCTTGCGTCAATATAGTTCCGAACGCTATGCTGTTGAAAGAAAAACAATTCAAATTCCTGATGTGCCGGCAACTGTCTGTACAGTTGATTTGCGGCGCTTTAGGAATTGCAGCGGCACTGATGAACTGGGGCGTTTACGCATTGTTGGTTCATTCCGTTTCGTCAGGCGCACTTACTTTTGGCGCAAATTATTTTCATCGCCCGATACGTCCGGCGAAAGTGAGCATGTTCTCGCTGCGAAAAATAGCGTCTTATTCCCTTTATCAGTTTTTATTCGGATTCATCAATTATTTCTCCCGCAATCTCGACAAATTGCTGATAGGAAAATTCCTGTCTCCCGCGACTTTGGGATATTACGAAAAATCGTATCGTTTGATGCTTTTGCCCGTCGAGAATCTGACGCATGTGCTTACGCCGGCGATACAGCCTTTCTTTTCTGATTTTCAGGACGACAAACAGCGAATCTACAATTCCTATCTGAAAATAATCGGTCTGCTTGCTATGATAGGATTTCCGCTGTCGGTTTTTTTACATTTCGCAGCACCTGAACTGATACTGCTTGTTTTCGGAGATCAGTGGACAGCCTCAATTCCCGTATTCAAAATACTGGCGTGGAGCGTAGGAATACAAATAGTACATTCAAGTGCCGGTTCAATTTTCCAGGCGGCAAATGA
>JAITHZ010000242.1 GCA_031279795.1 Bacteroidales bacterium | reverse complement strand
CTATTGATTGAAAGGCTTTCAGCCTTAACTTGATGACATTGAGCTTTAGCATACGGTTAATAAAGTATCGTCCCTATATCTGCGGGACTTACCGTTACAGGTTATTTATTTTGCATCCCTTAAATGAAACCTGGAGGCTATCTCCGCCATCGTCTCGTCACTGTTCAAATAAGCCTTTAATACCTGCTCCTTGAACCATTCCGAATAAAATTTCTTTTCCTGTTTTACCATAACTTTACTCCTTTTTTTACTCCTTTTTTTTTGTAAAGCTATTTCAGGACAAGAATTGATTGTTTTTTTATTCCAGTCATCAATGGCAGAAATAGAAACATGATGAGAAACGAAAAAATCAACCCGCCCATACTGCCTGCAGCTAACGGATACCAAAACGCTTCTTTGTAGCCGACAATGAAGGGAATGAAGCCCAAAACAGTGGAAATTACCGTCAGGAAAACAGGCCGAACTTTGACATTCCAGGCTTTGAGATAGATATTGAGCGGCGATAAATGGGAGAATTTGCGTCTGACGTTATTGTATTCGTTGAGCAGGTAAATGTTGGCATTAACCGAAATGCCTGTCAGCAAAATAAATGCGGCATATCCACCCTGGTCAAAATTCAGTTTAAAAAGGTAAAAAGTTAAAAACAAACCAATATACGACAAAGGAATAATTGCAATTATAGTTAACGGCTGTTTCATGGAATTGAAAAGAATGCTTGTTGTGAAATAAATAATGACAATTATCAGCAACAGCAGCATGTATTGCGCCGAATTGTCTTTATCGCCCCACCAGTAACGCGAAGTTTCGGTTTCCGCTTTGTAACCTAACGGAGCAAGGTCGTTAAATTTGTCTATTTCGCGTTCGGTAACTTTTCTCGCCTGATCATAAGCCCCAATGTATTCGAACTGCACGCAGAGGAGGTATTGCTGATTCTCTTTGGCAATGTCGCTTGGCATTTGCGAAGTTTCCAAACGCCCGATTTCGTTGATGCGAAATTCGTTTTCGCCACTTTTTGCTGCAACATGTTCCATATTCCAGATATCAAGCATTGTCGATTGTTTGGAATACAGACGAATAGGTTCTGTGCGGTTTTCGGCAGGAAAATCGCCAGCATAGACATTTCGTGCAAAAAGCGGTGTAAGCGTTTGTAAAATCTGGCTGGGGTACAGATTTTCCTGCGCAAGACGTTCACGGTTGATTGTGAATGTAAATTCAGTATAATCATCTTTGTACCAAGAGAATTTGGAATCAATCGTCACTTCTTTGATACGGCGGTACTGCAGCAAACTGTCGCGCATTGCCTCTGCCCGCACCGTCAGTTCGTCATAGTTATATCCCAGCAGTTTTATTCGCTGACTGCCAGCTTGTTCTTTCACATCATTACTGAAACCATCGCCAAATCCATACACTCCCCAACTGCCACCGCCAATTTCGATACCTTTGCTTATCAGATCCGATTTCAGACGATAGGGGAAACCGCTACGCTGATGCTGCTGAACAAAATAGATACGAATACTTGCCCGTTTTCCGCTTTCTATCTGTGTTTCAAACTGCCGCACTTCAGAAAATTGTGTAATATAACGCTCCATTTTTTTTATGATATTGTCCATTTGTTCTTTGGTTGACCCATAGGGCAACGAAGCAGTTACGAAAAGCGTTGTTTCGCTCCGCTCGCCGGATGAATAACTGCCGTTGGGAACTTTTTGGACAAACAGCCGCAACGTTCCGCCCAACACGATATCGGAAACCGGTTTGATTTTCTCTTTGTAAAAAGTAGATCCGAGTGTTTGATTGTATAAATCAGCCCAAAAGTTCTTCTGAGAAGGATTTCGGGGTTCAATTTTTTCGGGCAAAAGAAATACAGGCAATCCAAATGCAAAAATGAGCAAAACAATAAAAATAGTGCGAAATCGGCCAATAAACAATATGATTATTCTATAAATTCGGTTAAAATAGACAAGAAATTTGCGTTGTCGTTTTTGTCGTTTCGTTTTTATTTTTTTTATGTTAAAAATTTCGAGCAAAGCAGGCACAAGAAAAAGTGCAACAAAAAGTGATACAACAAGATTAACGACAATTACCATGGCAAAGTCCTGCAAATTAGCACGTATTTTTTCGTCCATAAACAGAATGACAATCAATGCGAAAATGGAAGTAACCGTAGCCGTGAGTATTGCCAAAAACGATTTTCGGTTGCCACGGTTGATCATTTGGTCTGCCATAATGATGGCGTTATCAATAATGATGGTCAGAGAAATGGTCAATCCAGCCAACGAATAGAGTTGCATTTCAATTTTTAGCAAATAATAGCAAATGGCGGCTATACCAATATTTGCAAGAAGCGAAAGCAAAATTACCAGTGAATATTTCAGATTTCGATAAACCAAAAGCACAAAAACGAGTAAAATCAATACAGTTAACCCCGAACGGAAATAAATTTTGTTCATTTCCTGTTGCAAATACTCGCTTTCGTCATACAGCAAATGAATTTCGTATCCTGCAGGAAAATTCGCTTGCAGTTCGGCGAGTTTTGCCTGAATTTCCTGCGAAAGTTTCAACCGATTAGCGGCGTCAGTTGCCGTAAATGAGAGATAAATGGAATTAAGTCCATTGATACGAAAAAAACTCGAAACCTCTTCTTCTTGGTAAGTTGTTGTAACAATTTGATTGAGATAAATCATTTTTCCGTCAATATTTTTCACCTGCACATCGGCAGGATTAAATTTACCGTTGCTGTTTTGCGTTAATGCCAACCGAATGTATTGTTTTTCATCCGATTTTTAAATCATTCCTATGCCAAAAGATTCTCTATCCAG
>JAITHZ010000146.1 GCA_031279795.1 Bacteroidales bacterium | reverse complement strand
TAATTGTGCGCCCATATTCTGGAATGAGTCGGACAATTCGATTTCTTTCGCTACCGTTACCCCGTCTTTCGTAATTTGCGGAGCGCCGAACTTTTTGTCGATAATCACGTTGCGGCCTTTGGGGCCTAAAGTTACTTTCACGGCGTTAGCCAGTTCGTCCACACCTTTTTTCAGCAGGTCGCGGGCGTCGATGTTGAATTTTATTTCTTTTGCCATAATAAATAAATGTTTAAATAGTTGCTAAAACGTCGGATTGACGCATGATAAGATACTGATTGCCTTCGATTTCGATTTCGGTTCCGGCATATTTGCCGTAGAGAACCTTATCGCCGGCTTTCAAGGCCATGGGTTCGTCTTTTGTGCCGTTACCCACTGCCATTACTTCGCCTTTCAGGGGCTTTTCTTTCGCTGAATCGGGGATGATAATACCGCCGACTGTTTTTTCTTCTGCGGCAGCGGGCTTAATCAAAACCCTGTCTGCCAACGGTTTAATGTTCATAATTTTGTAAGAATTTATTATTAGTTTAATACAGTAATTATAGTACGACCGATATACAGCGAATAGTGTGCCAAAAACACAAGACTGACAAAATGGCAAAAACAGTGTCAGGCTGCGGTAGAATAAAAGTCATAAATCACAATGCTATTTTCAATAAAAGAAAAAAAATCACACTGTAAGTACTAATAATGTGTTTTTTTGCATCTTTGAAGTCTAAATAAAATTTTAAAATTTATGCTCTTGATGTTGGCTTGTTGAGACAGTTGGCAAGTTTGCCTGCTTCAATTGTAGTTGGCGATGATACTGTTTGGTCAAATTTTGGTGGCGCTTTTGCTGAAAACTTTGTGTTACAACAGTTACGTTCTCTTGGTTTTGAAGAAGAATATTATTGGACAAGTAATGCCGACAATCCCAAGCAGCCCAAAGGAAAGAGTGAACTCGATTTTATACTTTCAGACGAAAACGCAATCTATCCTGTTGAAGTAAAGTCAGGTGGGCTGTTCTCCCGCAACATCGCGGCACGATTCCCCCGTGTTTTGTGTTTAATGGATTCCGTATTTTGGTCAATTCCCAATTTTATCCTATCTTTGTGCCCGAATAAATTACAACAACCTGATATAAATGAGTGATTTAAGGCTTCAAAAAACGATTATTAAACCGGTTAACGGTCTTTTAGAGATTGATTTGAAAGAATTACTGCGCTACAAAGACCTGTGGCGAATGTTTGTGAAACGGGAAGTGATTACGCAATACAAGCAAACGGTATTGGGTCCTGTGTGGTTTTTTATCAATCCGATACTGACTACTGTTATCTATATGATCGTTTTTGGCAAGATTGCCAAAATCTCGACCGACGGCTTGCCGCAGCCCCTGTTTTACCTGTCGGGCATTTGCCTGTGGAATTACTTTTCAAATTGCCTCATCAAATCCTCCAACACCTTTGTTGCCAACCAGCATATTTTCGGGAAAGTCTATTTTCCCCGCTTGGTAATGCCGTTGAGCACCATCGTGTCGTCGTTGTACGTATTGGGCATACAACTGTTTATATTTGTTGCCGTTTATGTCTTTTACGTGATTAAAGGCGTAGCCGTGATGCCCAATGCCCATATTCTCCTGTTGCCGCTATTGATTGTGATGCTGGCAGGCCTGTCGCTGGGAGTCGGGATCATCACCTCGTCGCTCACCACCAAATACAGGGATTTGAATATTTTATTCACCTTTATTGTGCAGCTGTGGATGTATGCCACTCCGGTTATTTATCCCCTGAGCATTATGCTGCCGCACCGGCAATGGATTGCCGTCATCAATCCGGTTACGTCTGTTATGGAAACATTCAGGTATGCTGTTTTAGGCACGGGAACTTTCAGCTGGCTGTACCTGGCCTACAGTTTTGTATTTATGTGTGTGGTTTTGGGCATTGGAGTCGTTGTTTTTAACAAGGTGCAGCGCAGTTTTATGGATACCGTCTAAGAAATACGATCAAGATGAACGATACAGCCATCCAATTTCATAATATATCCAAGCAATACCGCTTGGGATTAGTTACTACGGGCACGTTGAGCCACGATTTGAACCGCTGGTGGCAAACCGCCATACGGAAAAAAGAAGATCCTTATCTGCGCATCGGCGAAGTGAACGACCGGACGAAGAAAGGCTCCAGCGACTATGTTTGGGCACTTCGCAATATTGATTTTGAAGTCAAACAGGGGGAAGTGCTCGGCATTATCGGTAAAAACGGTTCGGGAAAGTCGACGCTGTTAAAAATACTGTCCCGGATTACTACGCCAACCACGGGCATGATCGAAGCCTGGGGACGTGTTGCCTCCCTGCTGGAAGTAGGTACCGGCTTTCATCCGGAGCTGACAGGCCGCGAAAATATCTACATGAACGGGTCGATTTTGGGCATGACGAAAAAAGAGATTGACCGCAAAATAGATGAAATCATCGACTTTTCCGGGGTGGAACGCTACCTTGATACCCCCGTCAAACGCTATTCGTCCGGAATGATTGTCCGCTTGGGATTTTCCATCGCCGCCCATTTAGAACCGGACATCCTGGTCATCGACGAGGTGCTGGCAGTGGGCGACGCCGAATTTCAGAAAAAAGCCATCGGAAAGGTAGAAGATGTTTCGCAGAACGACGGGCGAACCGTATTGTTTGTCAGCCACAACCTGGAAGCAGTCAATACCCTCTGCGATACCAGCATCCTGCTCGATAACGGCGAACTGGTCAAGCAAGGCAAAACCGGCGATATTATCGAATATTATACCGGCAACCGGAAATACCATTCAACCCTCGAAGTAGACGACCGGAAATTGCTGCGCCCTCATTTTAAGGATATTCAGATAAAAACATCCGCATCGCAGGGAATCCATTATTTTGGCGATTCGCTAAGCATTAGTCTGCAAGTTTTTTTTCCGTATCGGGTAAATGCCTGCGCACTGTCGTTTCAAATCAAAGATGCAGCCAACGAGGTGCCGGTGGTGTATAACTGGTATTCTACGGCCGGCGAACTGAAGCGTCTGGTCAACAGAAACGGATTGTGTACGGTTGCGATTAACATTCCTTCGCTCCGCCTCTACAAAGGAAATTATTATTTCAGGTTTTCCTTGAGCGATCCGCGGGGGAAAATAATATTCGATAAAGTGGACGAATTTTTCCTCTTTGAGGTTAATATGTCGAAGACAAGCAATGAGTGGGGTTGGCCCAATGGTCCCAAATACATCGAAACAACGGTTTGTGAAGTAAAATAAACGGTGGCAGGGTTTGTTTCCTGAGCCACTGACCAGATTCGAACTGGTGACCTACGCGTTACGAATGCGTTGCTCTACCGACTGAGCTACAGTGGCTTATTTCATCAGGTTTTTCAGAAATTCATCCAAATCGCGGTTGATGCCCGTCCAGAGGTCGCCACCTGCTTTAGGGTTGTGATCGCCGAGGAAAATCAATTCTTCGTGCGTCGTGAAATCGGCGTCCACCAAACTAACCGTAAACGGCTTACAGATAAATTCCCTGTCGAAAGCGCGTTCCTCTTTCAAGCCTCTCAGGGCGTATTTCGCCGTGTCTTTGACTTCCTGTACAACGTCGCTTTCCCAGCTAATCGCCTCATCGTTCAGATTGACCGAAAATAATTCCTTTTCTATGTCATCAAAAAATGTAAGCACTCCGTTACCGGCATCGTAATACAGATACAGATCACTTAAAAAACCGCCATCGCTTGTGAGTTCATAATTTTTCAGGCTTTCTGCTATTGCAGACCTCAAAACCGGCTCCAAACTCTTGTTGATCGCTTTCATGGCGCAAAGGTAATAATAATTCTGGAATGATAAAGCAAACGGGCGGTTTATTTAGAAATAATCCCTATCTTTGCAGCCGT
>JAITHZ010000092.1 GCA_031279795.1 Bacteroidales bacterium | reverse complement strand
ACTGTTAACTTTTCAAAAATCACAGAATCTTAAACGTAAGACGCTAATTCTTAATTCTTAATTCTTAATTCTTAATTCTTAATTCTTAATTCTTAATTCCTAATTCCTAATTCTTAATTCCTAATTCTCGAAGATTGATTCGGCCTTCGTAAATGGCTTTTCCAACGATAACAGCCGGGATGTTTGCTTTGTTGAGCGCTTTCAGGTCGGCGATTGAGCCAACGCCGCCGCTTGCAGTCAGGTGCAATGCCGGAAAATCCGCCAGAATTTCTTTATAGAGTTCAATTGCAGGGCCTTGCAGCATGCCATCTCTGCCGATATCGGTGCAAATGACCTGTACAATGCCTCTTTGGATGTACTGTTTCAAAAAGGGCATCAACGCCAAATCCGTATCTTCCTGCCAGCCGGCAACAGCAATTTTCCGGTCTTTCACATCGGCGCCGAGAATAATTTTTTCGCTTCCATATTTCGTAAGCCAGCGTTCGAACACGTCAGGCTTTTTGACAGCAATGCTGCCTCCAGTGATGAGTTGCGCGCCACAGTCAAAGGCTATCTCCAAATCTTCGTCGGATTTCAGTCCGCCGCCGAAGTCAATGATCAATGTCGTTTGCGTTGCAATTTTCCTCAGTGTCCGGTAATTTACAATATGCTGTTCTCTGGCGCCATCCAAATCAACGACGTGCAACCGCCTGATTCCGTACGCTTCAAACTGTTTTGCCACTTCTACAGGATTTTCATTATAAATTTTTTTTCGTCCGTAGTCTCCTTGCGTCAGGCGTACGCATTTTCCGTCGATAATATCAATTGCAGGAATAATTTCAATCATAATCAGTTAATTACAAATCTAAAAAACTTTTCAGAATTTTTTCTCCGACATCGCCGCTTTTTTCTGGATGAAACTGGGTGGCGTAAAAATTGTCTTTCTGTAACGCCGAACTGAACGGAAGAATATAATCCGTTGCAGCAACCGTTTGTTCTGTCAACGGAACATAGTAGCTGTGAACAAAATAGACATATTCGTTTTCCAGATTTTTCGGAATAAAACCTTCGCGAACACTTGAAAGCGTATTCCAGCCAATGTGCGGAATTTTGTCGGATTTCGCCTGCGCAACAAATCGTTTTACGTCGGCGTCAAAAACGCCAAGGCAAGGAGTATCGCCTTCGTCGGAATGGCGGCACAGCAGCTGCATACCAATGCAAATGCCCAGTACCGGCTGCGTGAGATTACGAATCAGCGTGTCCAGGCCATGACGCTGTAAATAAGCCATTGTGGAACTTGCCTCTCCCTGCCCGGGGAAAAGCACTTTGTCGGCCGTGCGTATTGTTTCGCCGTCGTCAGTGACTGTTGCCACAACTCCCAGTCGCTTCAATGCATAATCGACAGAATAAATATTGCCGGCATTGTATTTAATGATAGCGATGTTCATCCGAAAATAATCGTTTTATTTTTATATGTTAATATTTTACGTTCAATATGTTTTTCGATGGCGCGAGAAAGGACAATTTTTTCCAGATCCTGTCCTTTATGAATCAAATCATTAACAGAATCCTTGTGTGAAATGCGGGTAATATCCTGTTCGATAATCGGGCCGGCGTCCAGGTCGCTCGTCACGTAATGGCTGGTAGCGCCGATTAGTTTCACACCTCGTTCGTAGGCAGCATGATACGGCTTTGCGCCAACGAAAGCCGGCAAAAACGAATGATGAATATTGATAATTCTGTGGGGATAATGACTGATAAAATTTTCCGAAACAATTTGCATATAACGCGCCAGTACGATGAAATTTATTCGGAGCTCGTGCATGAGAGCCAATTGCCTGGTTTCCTGTTCTATTTTGTTTTCTGGAGTAATCGGGAAAACATGAAACGCGATGCCAAACCGTTTGGCTACTTCCTGAAGGCTGCTGTGGTTGCTGATAATCAGCGGAATTTCGACAAACCATTCGTTTGCCGTATAACGCGCCAAAATATCGAACAGGCAATGCGACATGCCGGAAACAAACAGCGCCATTCGAGGCTTGCAATCGTTGAAATACAGGCGAAAGTACATGCCGTATTTTTGCGCATAAAGTGTTTGAAAGTATTCGTTAATTTTTTCTTTTGGAATGATAAATTCCGTCAAGTCCCATTCAATACGCATGAACAGGATTTTATCAACACTGTCGACATGCTGGTCAAGATACAGGATGTTTCCTTTGTTGACAGAAATGAATCCGGTAACTGCCGATACAATTCCCGCTTTATCCGGACAGTACAGCAGCAAGATGGCTGTTTGAGGTTTGATGGTTGACATTTCAGTTATTTTTTCCAGCTAATTCCGGATAATCCGGTATTTCGTTCAGCAGGCAATATGTTCCCTCGCCATAATTCATCTGACAGCAATAATGGCGTATTCCATTACTGACTGCAAGATAAGGCGCCCTCATCGTCAGGTTATAGCGCGCAATCTGGTCGAATACTTCCTGCGAAATTGCTGTAGTCGACGCTTTGTATTCAACAAGCATCAGCGGATGCCCGAAATGGTCGTAAACAACCGTATCACAACGTTTTTTCAATCCATTATATTTCAGCGATATTTCATTACCGATACGTCCTGCAGGATAGTGTTTGCAAGTCAGCAGGTAATTGACAAAATGCTGTCGTACCCATTCTTCGGGGGTCAAGGCAACGTATTTCTTTCGCAAGCGGTCGAAAATCAGTTTTTTTCCTGAAAAGTCCCGAATTTGTGGTGAAAAAGCCGGTAAATTTATCAATTTTTCCACTTCTTAAAAAGGCAAGTCATCGGAAGAAGACGGCTCGGCAGGGCTGTATGCACCGTAATCGGCGGCTCCACCCGTCATGGATGCGGTATAATCAACTGGCGGAGGCGGAGTGTCATAACCGGCAGGCGCACCGTAATCGGGAAGTGGAGGTACAATTGGCGCCTGGCCAGCCCGTTCGATTTTCCATGCTTTGATGTCGGTGTACCAACGTCCGTTAAATTCGCGGCTTTCAACGTCAAAATCAACCGTCAGCTGCTCGCCAATCTTCAATTGCGCTATATTGATTTTATCGCCCCAAACTATTATGCAAATTTTTTTCGGATATTGACCGTCCGTTTCGAGGACGAGTTGCTGTTTTTTCCATTCTCCGTTTCTGCCTACTCCGGTTTCTGCCGGAAGGACTAATGCCAGTTTTGCGGTCAGTTGCATCATTATATGTTTTATTATGTGTTAATAATAAGTTCTAATTGAAATTGCAAAAATACAAATTAATATCCAACAACCGGTAATTATTCTGTAAAATTTATTTTGACAACAAAAGACTGGAAATGTCTGGAGTTAAAAACGGGATAATTTCCAGTGCAAGATTTCCTGCAGGTTGCAATCATTCAACCGGCAATTTTCCCAAAAAATCCTCCCAAAAAATCATTTATGCTATGATTTATATATTTTTCATAGTTTAATAGTTTAACATGACTTTTGAATTACAGCAACCCACTGGCCAGTTCCGACAGGAGGCTTCGTTCGCCTTTCACCAGATTGGCATGCGCAAAAATATTCTGGCCCTTCATTTTGTCAATCATGTATGCCAGTCCGTTGGATTGAGAATCAAGATATGGAGAATCAATCTGTTGCATATCTCCGGTGAATACCATTTTCGTTCCTTCTCCTGCACGTGTGATAATGGTTTTTATCTCATGTGGCGTCAGATTTTGTGCTTCGTCAATGATGCAGAAAGTTTCAGAAAGGCTTCTGCCACGAATAAACGCCAAGGCTTCAATCACTAAATGGCCGGATTTCTGCATTTCATCAATGCGTTTAATTTCTGTGCCATTGGGATTCAACTGGTTTTTAATCACCGTCAGGTTGTCGAACAAAGGCTGCATATAAGGCGCTATTTTCTGTTTTTCGTCACCAGGCAAAAAGCCTATGTCTTTGTTTGCCAGCGAAACAATAGGCCGAGCCAGTAAGATTTGCTTGTACAGATCACTTTGCCGCAAAGCCGACGCCAGCGCCAGCAGCGTTTTACCGGTTCCGGCTTTTCCGGTCAATCCTACGAGTTTTATTTCGGTATCATTTAAAATTTCAAAGGCGAAACTTTGTTCGGCGTTGCGCGGTTCGATGCCGTAATTGCGTTCTTTGATAACGCGCGTAATCATGCGCGTAAATGGATTGTAACGGGCTAATACAGAGGCATTCAATCCATTAAGGACAAAACAGTCGTTGGGCGTCAGCTGCTGAGGCAATTCAAATTCTTCAACCGGAATCCCCGTTCTGTTGCTGTAAAGACGGTCAATAGTAGCCTGGTCAATATTGTCAAAGACTTCGTGTGCTTTTTCAAAAATATCGACGCCCAGCACTTTGTCGTTGATGTAATCTTCAGCTACGACACCCAGCGAACGTGCTTTCATTCGCAAATTAATATCTTTCGATATGAGAACGGTTTTTACTGTTGGCTGTTTCTCTTTCAAATTCAGCGCCACAGACAGAATCCGGTTATCGGGCGAACGTTCGGCAAAAGCCTTTTCCAGCAATTCGTTATACCCACTCCGCGCGACAACAAACAAGCGTCCTTTTTCTTCGCCCAGCGAAGTGCCTTTTGAAAAAAGGTTATCGTCGGTCACACTGTCCAGGTGGCGAACAAATTCCCGTGCATTGTAATTAATCTGATCGCTGCCTTTTTTGAATTTGTCTAATTCTTCCAGCACGATGAGCGGAATGTAAACATCATTTTCCTGAAAATTATCAAGGCATTTGTAATCATGCAAAATGACATTTGTATCCAACACAAAATTCTTTTTTGCCATATAAAATTTTAATTTAAAAATAAAAATAAATAATTTATGATAGTTTCAGGCGGAAATTAACTTTTATTCGGCAATATTTCTCCTGACATTTATCAAAAAGTGTTTCATTGCTTCGCTGTCTTTTTCTTTAATGATATCAAGTAAGACGGCGAGCTGTCTGCGTATTTCTTCCACTTGCTTCGACGTATGCGGATTAAAGAGGATTTCCGTCAACAGGTAATCGTCTTCTGAAAGCAATCCACGTGCGATGTTCATGTGTTTTTTGAACGTAGTACCTGGCGCTTCCTGGTGTTTCATTACCGAAGCAAAAACCAGTGTCGAAGCGAAAGGAATTGACAGAGAATAGGCAATCGTTTCGTCATGTTCATTGAATGTATATTCAAAAATATTCAATTTCAGCATATTGTATAAGTCTTTAAAAAACACTTTTCCCAAATGATCAGATTCAGAAATCAGGATAGCATTTTCTGACGAGAGGTTGGCAAGGTTGGCAAATGTTGGCCCGAACATGGGATGCGATGATACATAACGCATGCCTGTGGATTCGTAAAAAGCTTTTAATCCGGTCTTTACCGAAGCAATAT
>JAITHZ010000063.1 GCA_031279795.1 Bacteroidales bacterium | reverse complement strand
GAATTCGTCTTTCCCGATATTATATCCCAAGTGTAAATCGCTTATGGCAAGTATCTTAAGCGGAAAAGCTATGTTGTCAACCGGCAAATCCAGTTCGACCTGCTCCTTGTGCTGATAGGTGAAAAAGCCGTAAGACATCACAACTGCGATAAAACCACACACAACGCTCAGCGAAATCCAGTTCCCGTGCAAAACTTTTTCCATCGGCAACAGATGAGTAATTCGCACGATATCAAGCAGCAAAAAAATTATTAGCAGATACAGGAAAATGAAGAACCAGGCGGTTCCCATTCGGTACATCACACCTGTAACCGGCGACGGAAACGCCTCTCCTGCCGTTATTGACAGCACGATTGACACAACAGCGCTCACCGTCACAACAAGCATCACAACGCGCACCGTTACCGCTGGTATCATCTGCCACAACCGGAAAATCACATAATAATGCATCCCCAGCATGAGAAGAAACATAAAAAAGATCGGAAGAAATTTCATAAAAAAAGTGTTTGTACAAATAATTTGAGACGCGGCAAATGTAACAAGTTTGTCACGAACACCGCGTTTATTTTAATTATTTAACAAAATTACAAGTCCCACTATTAAAGGTTTAAAATTAATTATTTAATAACAATTCGTAAGGAAACAAACATGAAAAAAAATTTCACGAAAGAATATTAGCAAGTATTCATTTAAAATTGTAACTTTGCGACTTCGTTAATTCTTAATTGACAAAAATATGAATATAACTGATTTAAAACCATCTTTGGTGTGGAAGTATTTCGATGAAATCACAAAAATTCCCCGCCCTTCAAAAAAAGAAGAAAAAATAGTTGATTATCTGGTTAAGACAGGCAAGGCGCTGGGACTGGATACAAAACGTGACAACGTAGGTAATGTATTGATTACCAAAGCAGCCACTCCTGGCAAGGAACACTTGCCAACCATTGTGCTGCAGTCGCATGTAGACATGGTATGCGAAAAAGACAATTCGACAAACCACAACTTCGACACCGATCCTATTAAAACCATCATCGACGGCGAATGGATCAAAGCCGACGGTACAACGCTCGGCGCTGACAATGGGATTGGCGTTGCGGCAGAACTGGCGCTGCTGGCCTCAACCGATGTTGAACATGGTAAAATTGAATGTCTGTTTACTATCGACGAAGAAACAGGACTGACCGGCGCTTCTGCCATTCAACCCGGATTTTTCACCGGTAACATTCTGCTAAACCTGGATTCGGAGGACGAAGGTGAAATTTTCATCGGTTGTGCCGGAGGCGCCGATACAACAGCCAGTTTCAACTATCAGTTAGAGCCTGTGCCACAAGACTGGTTCTTTTTCAAACTCAACATTACGAAACTGAATGGTGGACATTCGGGCTGTGATATCCACAGGGGACATGCAAATGCCAACAAACTGCTTGCCCGTTTTCTGTGGCAGTCTGTCAAGAAATACGATTTGCTGATATGTTCCATCACCGGCGGAAATCTGCGTAATGCAATCCCGCGCGAAGCTGTAGCTCTTGCCGCAGTTCCAGCTGACGACAGGGAAAAAATTCGTGCAGACTTCAATATTTTTTTACAGGAAATCGAAACAGAATACGGTAAAATCGAATTGAACCGTATCATCACACTCGAAACTGAAAGTCCTCATCCTTATGCAATTGACCCGATAGCAGCGACAAGAGTCCTCAACACACTTTATGCCTGCCCGCATGGCGTCATTGCCATGAGCCACGATATTCCCGGTCTCGTGGAAACTTCAACCAATCTGGCAAGCGTCAAAATGATTGACAACAAGGTCGCTATCGGAACAAGCCAGCGCAGTTCGATTGAATCGGCAAAAAAAGACGTCCTGCAAATGGTCGAAAGTGTATTCATGCTGGCCGACAGAGTCACTCACGGAAGCGGATATCCGGGCTGGAAGCCGAATCGTAATTCGGCGGTTTTGCAGGCTGCAATACAGACGTACATACAGCTCTTCGGCGTTGAACCTCATGTGAAAGCAATTCACGCCGGCCTGGAGTGTGGCCTGTTTTTGAGCAAATATCCCGAACTGGATATGATTTCTTTTGGCCCAACATTGCGTGAAGTACATTCGCCTAATGAACGAATGCACATTCCATCGGTCGAAAAATTCTGGAACTTCCTGCTGGAAATGTTGAAAAACTACCCAGCGAAGTAGGAAATCAGATCAGCGATTAGAATCTAATAAAATGATTCTTACTTAATAATAATAACAGTAAATTGTCCTGCACACCTTATTGACAAAATTTTTACAGGTTTTGTTTGAGAAATTAGAACAATTTATTGTTATTATTAATTATTATTAAGTAGGTAATTATAGTCATTGCCATATTTTATAATGGAATGATTTGTTTTACAAATGCTAATTTATTTACTCATTTCATATTTTAATGACAGATTTCCGTTTGTTAATTTTCGTTTCATACTTATTGTTTGCTGCGGAAAACAGTTTTGCTCAATACAATAGTTTCACCGTTTTACAAAGTAGAGAATTGGCATTTACAGCAAGCGAAGACAGTGTTTATGCACCCAAGAAGCGAGTTTTCTCCTTCCAGAAAGCCATCAAAGAAATGGACATTGTTCCGGTTATTTTGTTTACCGGCGCTGCGGCAAGCTGGAACACGCGGCAAGATGTTCGCAACATACGGAACGACTACGCGCCCAGATTCCGTTACACCTACGACGACTGGCTTCAATATCTGCCCGGAGTGAGCGTGTATGCTTTGCGGCTTGCAGGAAAAAGGGGGCGAAACGGTATTGGTCGGGCGGCGCTTTCGCATGGCACAAGTCTGGCAATAATGGGGATTCTGGTCAACGTGCTGAAATATTCCATCCGTGTAGAACGCCCCGACCGTTCGGCACAAAATGCCTTTCCGTCGGGACATACGGCAATGGCTTTTACAAACGCTTTTTTTCTTGACAGAGAATACGGACAGGAAATTGGGTACAGCATAGCCGGTTACGGTATAGCAACAGCCACCGGTATCACACGGATGCTCAACAACAAGCACTGGGTGTCGGATGTGCTTGCCGGCGCTGGCGTGGGAATTTTGGCCGGACAATTGGGATATTTCTTTATCGACCGGCTGTTCGACAAAAAAGGCAAAAAAGAAATGCTGTCCGATGGTACAATATCTGAGATGCCATCGTTTTTTTCGATAAAAACAGGCGCCGTTATCCACAAAGGGCAAACGGGCATGGAATATGGAATGGAAGGAATCCGTTTTCTGTTGCCACACTGGGGAATTGGCAGCAGCTTTACGCTGGCCTCGCTGCCGGTTGATATGGGTTATTTCGACCGAATGTTGCCTCCCGATTATATCCGGCGTGGCAAAAAACATGAAATGATACAAACCATGACTTTTTCGCTTGGCGCATATTACGCACTGATGCCATCCCCGAAATGGCATGTCAATCTGAAAGGCGCATACGGTTATACGGTTGGAACAGAAGAATACATTACCAATCAACTCATTTCACCTGCATCAAACAAAATAAAAATATCTCACTGTTCGTTGAGAAACGCTCATCGACTGACTGGCGGCATATCGGCTACCTATTTATTAAACACGTCGTTTGGCCTCACTGCATATCTTGACTACAACTATTCGACGCCTTCACTGTCCTATACTGTTAGACTTCCGGATAACCCCACGCCGGAACTTTCTTTTCAAAAAAACAGAGAGAAAATGAATTTCATTACCTCTGGATTGCGGCTGACATTATTATTTTGAATTGAAAGAAAATTTCGCTGAATTAAAATCGTTCATAAAAACAGGAAAATTCGACTGATTAGCTAAAAAAGACAGGCTTTGACCTCGGTTCCGTTTTTGATTTTGAATAATAAACACTACTTTTGTTCCCCGTTTTTAACATAACAATAAACTAATCGACGTTATGGAGCCGTTTTTATATCAAGTCGCCAGCTTGTTTTACAAAAAGCTGGGAAGGGAAATTTCTTCCGTTCATTTTGTATTCCCAAATCGTCGCGCGGGACTGTTTTTTCAGAAATACCTGTCGGAAATTGCATCCAAACCGCTTTTTTCTCCAGGTATCTTGACTGTCACCGATTTATTTGTCCAGTTGTCGCACATGCAACTTGCCGACAATGTCGGACTACTGTTCGATATTTACGATGTTTATAAGGATATTAGCCATTCTCCCGAAACATTCGATGATTTTCTCTTTTGGGGAGAAATGCTCCTGAACGATTTCAACGAGGTAGATAAATACATGATTGATGCGCGGCAGCTGTTTACAAATGTCGTTGATTTGAAAGAAATTGATGTGCGTTTTGCTTACCTTACGGACGAACAGATTGCAATCATCCGCCGTTTTTGGGAACATTTTATGCCTGTAGGCGATAACAGACAAAAGCAGGATTTCCTCCAGCTTTGGGAAGTTCTGTATCCGGTTTACAGTGAACTGAAAAAACGATTAGAGCTACAGGAAATAGGCTATGAAGGTCTGATTTTCCGCTCGGTAGCCGATCGAATCAACGCAAAGGATGAACCGGATATGCCTTTCTGTCAACTGATTTTTGTTGGATTCAACGCATTGACGGAGGCAGAAAAAGTCTTGGCTGGCTGGTTGAAAAAGAAAGGGCTGGCCGATTTTTACTGGGATTACGAGGCTGAATGGGTAAAAGATTCGCGTAACAAGGCCTCGTTTTTCATGAAAGAAAACTTGTTGCGTTTTCCTTCGCGGTACAGTTTGCCGACTGCGGCGGATTTGTTTTTTAATCATCCTGAAATAGAAATAACCGGCATACCGTCGTCAGTCGGACAGGCTAAGGAAATGTCGCGGATACTTGAACAACTGATCAACGATGGTAGCATTTCCGGCGAATCGGCTATTCATGCAGCCGTCGTCCTTCCAAACGAAGGGCTGCTGATGCCGGTATTGCATTCCATTCCCGAAGCTATTTCTCGGATCAATGTTACCATGGGATATCCGCTGCGCAACACACCTGTCAGCGGACTGATGGAACATATAATTGAAATGCAGCGCAACATGCGAATGGCGAATGGACAGTCGGCGTTTTACTACAAATACGTACTACCGGTGCTGCATCACCGCTATGTGTCGTTTTTTGCCCCGTCGGAAACGAAGCGCCTCATAGCCGACATGCAACAATTTAACAAATATTTCCTGCGGCAGGCAGACATTCCGTCGCATCCTGTGTTTGAACTGATCTTTCGCCGTACTGAAAATGCAAATGAAACGCTGGATAACGTACTGAAATTGCTGGAGTATTTTCAGCAAACGCTTCCTGCCAATACAGCTCTGTCGCAGTTGGAGATGGAGTTTATCTACCATTATTATCTGTATGTCAATCGAATGAAAGGCCTGACGTCCAGCCGAAAATCGCCAGAAATGAGTGTGGAAAGCTGTTACCGGCTATTGAAAAAACTTGTTTCCCCTGCCAGCATTCCCTTTGTCGGAGAACCGCTGTCGGGACTGCAAATCATGGGTTCGCTGGAAACTCGGGCGCTGAACTTCGATTACGTCATCATCCTGTCGGTCAACGAAGGTGTTTATCCAAAACGCGACCCCATCCATTCGTTTATTCCATACAATCTCCGGAAAGCCTTCGGGCTGCCTTGCAATGAATACCACGACAGCATTTTTGCCTATAATTTCTACCGTCTGATCGCTCCATCCAAACGTGTTTTTCTGCTCTACGACACTCGCACCGATGGAATGCAGACCGGCGAAACAAGCCGGTTGGTTTATCAGCTCAAATACCATTATCACTTGCCGGTTACGGAACGTTTGCTGACGTTCGATGTCAGACTGACCGCACCTGAACCGCTTACCGTCAAAAAGAACGAACATGTCATGCAGCAACTGCAACGTTTTTTCGAAGGCGGCGACCGCGCTCTGTCGGCAAGCGCCATCAATACATATATCAATTGTCCACTCAAATTTTACCTGCTGAACATCGAAGGACTTTCGGAGGAAGAAGAGGTTTCGGAAACAGTTGAAGCCAATACGTTCGGCAGCATGTTTCATCAGGTTATGCAAGATATTTATACGCCGTTGGCCGGACACATGGTGGACGATGATATGCTGTCGAAGATAAAGAAAAACGACCGCTTTCTTACCGATAGAATTGAAGCCGCTTTTGCTACTTATTTCCATAAAAGCAACGAAAAGCAACATCTGACCGGACAAAATTTCCTGACGGGCGAAATCATCCGAAAATATGTGAAACAAATGCTTGACATCGACCGGAAACAGACGCCATTTACATGCATCGAACCGGAAAAGAAAATTCAGACTGTATGGAAACTTCCTTCGCAGCAAAGCGTGCAGCTAAAAGGATTTATTGATCGTATTGACCAGGTGAAGGGTATGATTCACATTCTTGACTACAAAACCGGTACTGGCGATTTGAAATTCAAAAATATTCCCCAACTGTTTGAAAAAAACCTTGGAAAACGTCCGAAAGACCTGATGCAGATTTTCATGTACTGCCTGCTCTACGAAGCCGACGCCCGTCCGTCACAGCCCATCGTGCCGGGAATCATTTATCTTCGCAGTTTATTTTCCTCTCCTTTCGAAATGCACATCATGCAAAAAGACGGAAAAAATTCTTCAATTGTTGACAATTTCTCAACTTACCGTAACGAATTTGCTGCGGCTTTCACCAACTGCCTTGAAGAAATATTTTCGCCTGAAACTCCATTTATGCAAACAACCGAAACGACTTCCTGTAATTATTGTCCTCTGAAAGAAATATGCAGGAGAATTGAGAGTTGAGAAGAATTAAGAATTAAGAATTAAGAATTAAGAATTAAGAATTAATTCCCGTTGTCTACGTACAATTCGTAATTCTTAATTCTTAATTCTTAATTTTGGGTCACCCAAACGTTTGGGTATCTCTACCCAAAATTCGCCCATTGTCGAATGTGGGCGCGTCTTTCTCGTTGCCGGAGCATGGAACGATGAATTTGTTGAAGAAATAGCCGGTTTTCCCGCCAAAGCACACGAAGAATATGTGGACTTGCTGGCCTATGCAATCGACTATCATCTGAAAGGGAAAAAGCAGGCAAATTTAGCACGATTGGCGCGGGCGGCGGGAGGCGTATTGACTTGCACAACTCAAATTTTTTTGTATATTTGCAAGATGAAAGTACATTGACAAAGGACGAAAAAAACAGTGTTTCGCAGCATCTTTGAGCAATCTGGTGGATTGGTTACGGCAGCAGCAATTATTATCACGGCTATGGCTACTGCGTTGGCGTTGTTTATAGCGTGTAAAACAGGAAATTTAAATTAAATAAGAAAATGGAATACGAAACGATTTTTGATTATAACCCGACGGAGGAGGAATTGGATTATATGTTTGGGGAAAAATCGGAGTACGAGAAAAACCCCGATGATGAATTTTGGGCGTTTAATTATTCTCTGCGACAAAAAGAAAATTATTTAAAAAATAATGAAGAAGGAGCACCGAGCAAAGAGGCGATGAAAGATGCGGCTCTGATTGAAATTGTTAAACTTATCGCGTGGCGTGGTGATGAAAAAAAAGTCCGTGAATTGATAGAGTTGTTTCATGATAGAAGAATAACACAAAATTACTATAATTTACTTGGTGATTTTTAGTAGTTCTTTTTGGAATCTAAAATCAGGAAAATCCAATTGACTGAATAAACTGTTTATTCTTCTACCATCTACCCCCGTCCACTCCGCCGTGTTTTTCCACACATCTTCGTAATGGCTTTTGGTTACAATCTCGTCTAATTTGGCGGCGGCTTTTGTTTTGTCTATTTTGAGGTGGTCGAGCATCTTATTGAAATTCTCTACCTCTGTACGGTAGCCGTATCCACGCGCAAGTATAGCCTCCTTGTTTACGGCTTTGCCTCCGAGCGAAGTAATAAAACCGTCGTAGGTATTACGTGCTACAAACTGATTAACCGTTTCCATTACATCCTTTTTGCTTAATCCGGTTTTAGGGAGGATATTTTTGTTTGCTATATCTTTCCAGCCTTTTGCGCCTGCATGTTTTATTTCGTGCCATGAACATTCGAGTGCGTATTCACTAATTCTTAATTCTTAATTTCACGTTTAGACACCTTTTTCACGTTTAGACACCTCGCTAAAAATCGCCTTCCGGAGAGCCTGTCAATCAGCGTCCTACAAATTGTCGCATTTTACTGACGAATTGTCGCATCCGTTTGCAACTTCGTACATTACATTTGCTATCGGATTCGCCGGTTAGCGTTTTTTTAACAGGCAAACGCAAGCCCCAGCATCGAACTGAAAAAACAGTTGGGTAACATTCATTTCGAGATTACAATCTCCGGCGATGCATTATAAATGATTGCGCCGTACCGTTATTGGCGCCGTTATTGGCGCGGATAACGCAGATGTTGATGTTACGGATTTACACGGATTTTTTATACAACATAAATGACACAGATTAAACAGATGACTATTGGCACACGGATGACACGGATGTTACGGATTTTCACAGATTTTTTTATCTACATTCATACCTTAAATCTGCGTCTCTACAACGCATCATCAATCAGAAAATTAAAACATTTAAATTTATATCATTATGAATAGACATCGAATTTCGCGGGAACATCCCGCACGCCGTACAGACGCGATTAATCGCGTCTCTACAATCCCTGTCCCTCGCAGGCATCCTGTGAAAATCATGATGCTGGTTATCTTCGCCCTTTTTCTGGGCGCAAGCTTCGCGGCGACGCCCGCGTATGCCGCTACAGGCACAATATCCGTTGGCACCACATTATTCACCGACTTTAACGCCAACCGATCCGGCACAGGCTGGACGTGGGCGGGGTCCAGCGCCACCCTGACGCTGAACAGCGCGTACACCGGCCAGTCAATCTCCTTCGTCTGCGATGCCGACTGCGATGTCAGAATTATCTATTCCGGCAATGTCAGCGCCACATCAGTTTATTGCAACGGCAATCTTACGATTGGCGGCAGCGGCGGAACGCTCTCGCTCAGTTACACCGGCAGCTCCTACTGCTTGTACGCCCGGGAACTGACTGTCAACAGTGGAACGGTGAACGCCTCAAGCACGGTAACTGGAGCTACTGCCGCAGCAATTTATGCGTCTGAAAACATAAACATCGGCGGAACAGCCTCTGTTACGGCAAACGTAACCGGAGCTGACGCCGGCGGCATAGTATCGGAGTCGGGCGATATAAACATATCCACCTCCGGCACGGTAACGGCAAACGGCAACGGCACAGGCTACGTTATGGGTACCCTAAACGCAACATCAGGCAATCAGGTGAACGTCAGCAACGGCACGGTAAAACTGACGGGCGCTAACATCAGCAAGGACTTCTGGCACATCACCGGCGGCACAGTGAATGCGAATGTTACCGTCGGCACAAATCCCCTTTACCGTGTTACCCTCGACGGCATGAACGCAGGCGCTGATGTTACGGACATTTACGCCCCTGTTGGTGATCATTTTTACAACATGAAAACCAACTCCACAGGCAAACTGTGCTTCTGGCTTCCGGCAGGCAGTCAAACCGTTATGCTGAAGGCGGGCGAGGATATCTACACAGGCACATTTACCGTCGCGTCAAACCACGCGAACACGGCGACAATGGGCATATTCTCCGCCCCCACAATCACCACAACCACCCTGCCTGCCCGCATAGTAGGCGTGGCATACAGCCAGCAGCTTGCAGCCGACGGCGGAATACCCATCACGTGGAGCATATACGAGGGCACGACATTGCCCGCAGGCTTGTCGCTTTCACCGGAAGGCTTGATTTCGGGAACGCCCACTACGGCGGAAACAGCTAACTTTACTGTCGAAGCCTCCAACGTCGCAGGCAACGATACAAAAGAGCTGACGATACAGACAACAACCGACATCACCGCCGACTTTATCGATCCAAACTTCCTTGCGGCGGTGCGCACCGTACTCGGCAAAGGCGCATCGGAACCGATTTACGCCGTCGATGTGGCGCTCGTTACCTCGCTTAACGTATCGAACAGCAGCATTGCAAGACTTGCGGGCGTCGAGCATTTCGTCGCGCTGCAAGAGCTTTTCTGCGGCAACAACTCGTTGACTACGCTGCCCGCAAACCTGCCCGCAAACCTGCAAAAGATTTACTGCCAAAACAACTGGTTGACTGAGCTGCCCGCAACGCTGCCTGCAAATCTGCAAGAGCTGGACTGCCACAACAACTCGTTGATTGCGCTGCCCGCAACGCTGCCTGCAACGCTGCAATATCTTTCCTGCAACAACAACTCATTGACTGCCCTGCCTGCGCTGCCTGCAAATCTGCTATCGCTTGACTGCGGCAACAACTCGTTGACTGCGCTGCCCGCAACGCTGCCCGCAAATCTGCAACAGCTTTCCTGCGGCTACAACTCGTTGACTGCACTGCCCGCAAACCTGTCCGCAAACCTGCAACGGCTTTACTGCGACAACAACTCATTGACTGAGCTGCCCGCAAACCTGCCCGCAAACCTGCGACGGCTTTACTGCAACAACAACCAACTGATTGCGCTGCCTCCGCTGCCTTCGGGAGTAAATTACCTCGATTGCAACAATAACCGACTGACGGCGCTCGACGTAAGCGGCGCAACAAGTATAGATGAACTCGACTGCCGCTATAACTACATGACGGCGACGAGCGATGTTACAGGCATCTCCGTCACCTGGGACGTTTCCCCGTATTACTTCACCCCGCAGAATCCGGCGGGATTCAAGGCGGTTATCAACATCGCGGACTTGCCGAGAAGGGCAACCATTGGCACACCGCTGACGCTCGCCGGCACGGTTATTCCTTCCGACGCGGACAACAAAACCATTACATGGACAATTCACAATGACTCCTACGGCACAGGCGCTGTCATCTTCGGCGCAAACAGCGACATCTTCTCGGCAACATCGCCGGGCAGAGTAAGTTTGCGCGCCACGATAACAGACGGTTTAAGTTCGGGCGCAGATTATATCATGTATTTTGATATAAATGTTGCACCCACTCCCCCGACAATCAGCACCACCACCCTGCCCGACGGCATAGTAGGCGTAACATACAGCCGGACACTCGAAGTCAACGGCGCCGGCACGATGACGTGGAGCGTAACCGCCGGCAGTTTGCCCGCAGGCTTGACGCTCAACAGCGCCACCGGCGTGATTTCGGGAACGCCCACCGTGACGGGAACGGCAAACTTTACCGTCAAAGTCTCAAACGGCGCATTGCCCGACGCAACGCAAGAGCTGTCGATTACGATAATCGCAGCCTCGTCCACCGCAAACTTCTCCGTCAGCAACAATACCACAAAGTACGAAACGCTGAAACAGGCAATTGAAGCCGTAGCCGAAGGCGGCACAATGACCATGCTACAAGACGTAACCGGCGGCGTGACAGCATTAGCCAGAGTAAAAACATATACCATAGATTTGAATGGCAAAACGCTCGGAAGCACCGGCACCTACTCTCTGTATATGCACGACGGAACAGTTACGCTAAAAAACGGCACTGTTACTACACGTATTTACGTCGTAGCTTACAGCCAATTAATTATCGAAAGCGGAACGTACAGCGGCGATCACTACGCGATATCTTCTATGGGCGGTGAGGTAAAAATCATCTCCGGCACATTTTTCCGCACAGACCACAACACCTACTCCCACAGCTGTCTGTTTAATAACGGCGGACTAATGTCTCTTGCCTGCGGCTCGACAGCATCACCTGCCAACTGGGCAGACGACGGCGTAAACTTTGTAACGGTAACGGCAGGAACCTGTACTACCCCCCCGACAATCACCACAAGCTTCCTGCCCAACGGCAGAGCCGGCTCTACATACAGCAGTACGCTTGAAGCCACCGGCGCAGGCGCAACGCCCATCACGTGGAGCATAACCGACGGCAGTTTACCCGCAGGCTTGACGCTCAATGCAGTTACAGGCGAGATTTCGGGAAGGGCAACCACAGCGGAAACGGCAATCTTTACCGTCGAAGCCTCAAACGGCGTATTGCCCGATGCAACGAGGCAGCTGTCGATTACAATTGCCGCCGCCATCCCAAACTTCTCCGTCAGCAACAGCGCCACAAACTACGAAACGCTGGCGGATGCAGCCTTTGCCGTAGCCGATGGCGGCACAATTACCATGCTGCAAAACGTAACGCTAAGCGATTCTCCCGATGTTAGAGCATACGAAGCAAAAACATATACCATAGATTTGAATGGCTATACTCTCGGAAGCAGCGCCCTTTTCTACGCTATGGATGTGAGACTCGGAAGAGTTACGGTAAAAAACGGCGCTGTTACTAAAGATATTCTCGTCTATGACAATGGCGAACTGACAGTCGAAAGCGGAACGTACAGCGGCATCAACTTCGCGATACGTTGCGAGAGCGGTAAGGTAACAATCATCTCCGGCACATTCTCCAGCTCAAGCGACATCAGAAACGGCTGTCTGGCTGATGGAAACTTCGGCGGACAAATATTTATTGCCGACGGCTCGGTAGTATCGCCTGCCACCGACTGGAAAAACGTCGGAAGCGTAACCTCGGTAACGGTAACGACAGCTCCGACAATCACCACAAGCGCCCTGCCCAACGGCACAGCAGGCACGGCATACAGCCGGACGCTTGCAGCCACAGGCGGCGGCACGATGACATGGAGCGTAAGCGACGGCAGTTTACCCGACGGCTTGACGCTCGACGAATCCACAGGCGTAATTTCGGGAACGCCCACGACGGTGGGAACGGCTACGTTTACCGTCGAAGCATCCAACGGCGTATTGCCCGATGCAACGCAAGAGCTGTCGATAACCGTAAACAAGGGGACGCTTAC
>JAITHZ010000012.1 GCA_031279795.1 Bacteroidales bacterium | reverse complement strand
CGTCTTTCACAATGCGCATGACCTCGTTCAGAAATGAATAATTGAACGTAATAGAAATGGTTTCATTCACTGTTTTTTCGATGATGCTGCTATGGGCAATGGCATTGGCAGCAGCGGTTTTGTAGGCTGCAATCAACCCGCTTGTTCCGAGTTTGACGCCTCCGAAATAACGCACAACCACGAGCAGAATATCCGTCAAACCGCAGGAGTTGATTTGACCAAGAATTGGTTTGCCAGCCGTACCGGACGGTTCGCCGTCGTCGTTTGCACGAAAATCCAGCCGTTCGTGTCCCAGCATGTAGGCATAACAAATATGTCGAGCATTATAAAATTCTTTCCGGAAAGCAGCCACTTCCTCTCTGATTTCCTCCACAGTCTGAACAGGGAGAGCAAACGAAAGGAAGCGGCTTGATTTTTCTCTGTAAAAACCCTCTGATCTCTCGGCAATGGTCTTGAATGTGTCTGTATCCATTTCTCGGCAAAAGTCTCGGCTTTTTTCAAAAGAGTTTTAAAAAAAAATTATTCCTTCGCTGTCGCGACCAGATTTCTATCTCCAAAAGCATTATCGACACGGGCAACATTTACCCAAAACTTGTTCTCGTCAATCCAATCCAGCGGGAAGGCGGCTTGCTTTCTGGAATACGGATGCGTCCAGCTGTCGCTGCAAACTTCGTATTGCGGGTGAGGCGCATTGATCAGCACGTTGTCCGTTTTGTCTGCAATGCCAGTTTCTACTTCCTTTATTTCAGCATAAATACAGAGCATTGCATCAACAAAACGATTCAGTTCGGCCAGGCTTTCGCTTTCGGTCGGTTCAATCATCAGCGTACCGTGAACGGGAAATGAAACGGTTGGCGCATGAAATCCAAAATCCATTAGCCGTTTGGCGATGTCTGTTTCGGAAATACCTGACGTCTGTTTAATCTTGCGACATTCCAAAATAAGTTCATGCCCGACTCTGCCATGTTTTCCGGAATATAAGACGCCAAATGAATCAGCAAAACAGGCAGCAAGGTAATTGGCGTTCAGAATGGCTATTTTTGTTGCATTGGTCAGGCCGTCGGCTCCCATCATACGGATATAACCGTAGGAAACAGCCAGTATTCCCGCGCTGCCGCAGGGAGCTGCCGCAACAGTGTTGAGCGTTCCGCTCCGTGCCGGATGCTGCGGCAGGAAAGGCCGCAGATGTTCGGCAACACAGACAGGGCCAACTCCGGGACCTCCTCCGCCATGCGGAATGGCAAATGTCTTGTGCAGATTAAGATGGCAAACATCTGCTCCGATCATTCCGGGATTAGTCAGTCCAACCTGCGCGTTCATGTTCGCGCCATCCATGTAAACCTGTCCGCCGTACTGATGAACAATCCGGCAAATTTCCACTATATCCGTTTCAAAAATTCCATGTGTCGAAGGATACGTTATCATCAAAGCAGCCAGAGAGTTTTGGTTCTTTTCGGCTTTGTCGCGCAAATCATCAATCATTACATTTCCTCGTTCGTCGCATTTCACCGTAACAACCTGAAAACCGGCCTGAATTGCACTTGCAGGATTTGTACCATGTGCCGATTCGGGAATCAGTACACTATTTCGCAGCGCGTTGCCGGTACTTTTCAGGTATTCGCCAATTATGCGAAGGCCGGTATATTCGCCCGCTGCTCCGGAATTAGGCTGCAAAGAAATACCGGGTAAGCCAGTAATTTCGGCAAGGTAAGACGACAGATTTTCAATCAGTTCGGTATATCCATTCACTTGTTCGGCAGGCGCAAAGGGATGTACATTCCTGAATCCGGAATGATTCAAAGGCAAAAGTTCCGACGCGGCATTGAGCTTCATCGTACAGGACCCCAACGAAATCATGGAATGTGTCAGGGAAAGATCTCGACGTTCCAGTTTTTTGATGTAACGCATCAATTCGGTTTCTGTATGATATTTTCTAAAAACATCCTGTTGCAGAAAGTTCGTCGTACGCAGAAATTTTTCGGGGACAGTTATGTTTTCTTTCAGTTCCTTTTCTTGCGACGTCCAGTTTATTTCGGCAGCAGAGGCAAAAACCGAAATCAGTGTGTTTAAATCATGTAACGTCGTCAATTCGTCGAAACTGACGCCAACATCGCCTGATTCATAAACATACAAGTTAATTTCTTTGTGTTCGGCAATATCCAACAGCACTTTCAGAAGGACGTGCGCCGGAAGCTGAAGTTTTAATGTGTCAAAATAATTTTCATTCAACAGATTGTAACCAAATGTTTTTACTGTCTCAGCAAAGAAACAGGCAGTGGAATGAACGCGCAATGCCATGTTTTTCAGGCCATCCTGACCGTGATAAATGGCATAAAATCCCGACATGGAAGCCAGCAGCGCCTGTGCCGTACAGATATTCGACGTGGCCTTTTCGCGTTTGATGTGCTGTTCGCGCGTTTGCAGGGCCATTCGCAGTGCAGGCTTTCCGTAAACGTCTTTCGAAATGCCGATGATACGTCCGGGAACATTTCGTTTGTATTCGTCCTTTACGGCAAAAAAAGCAGCCGACGGTCCGCCAAAATACATCGGGACGCCAAAACGCTGCGAACTGCCAAAAGCAATATCCGCACCCCATTCGCCCGGAGGCGTTAACAGACACAGCGCCAGTAAATCGGTTGCTACAGCAATTTTTGCATCTGCAATTTTCGCCTTTTCAATCAATTCTTCATAGTCTTCAATATTCCCGTCGGCATTGGGATATTGCACGATAGCTCCGAACGTCTTATCGGTAAACTCAAAAGACCGGTACTCGCCAACCACAAGTTTTATTCCCTGCGGAATGCAGCGTGTATTCAAAACAGCCAACGTTTGAGGAAATATCTTTTCGTCAATTAATAAAATATTGGCTTCGTTTTGTATTTGTCTGCGGGTTCTCAATCCATGCATCATGGCTGCGGCTTCGGCAGCAGCCGTCGCTTCGTCGAGTAACGAACAGTTAGCCAGTGGAAATCCTGTCAATTCACTGACCACTGTCTGAAAATTGAGCAATGCTTCGAGCCGTCCCTGAGATATTTCGGCCTGATAAGGCGTGTAGGAAGTGTACCACGAAGGATTTTCGAATACATTTCGCAGCACCGGCGCTGGAGTAGCCGTTTTGTACCATCCCCTCCCGATGTAGGAAGTAAATACTTTATTTCTGTTTGCCAGTGCTGCAATATGTTCAGAAAAAGCATCTTCCGACATGGCGTCCGGTAAATTCAACGGCGATTTCAAACGAATATCGTCCGAGATTGTCTGTTCAATCAATTCATCAAGAGATGCGACATGCAATTTGTCTAACATATTGGCTAAATCGTTGCCATGCACGCCTATATGACGGCGAG
>JAITHZ010000381.1 GCA_031279795.1 Bacteroidales bacterium | reverse complement strand
GACAATCCTTCGTCTTGTGTTATCCTGTCAAATCGCGAAAATTGAGGATATTCTGCTTTACTGACCAGCGAGGTACATAAAAACACAATACACAACAATTTAAATTTTAATCCCTTGACATGCATATATTATAGATTTCGGTTAATTCATGGTTTGCCGATCAATTTTTTCTTTTTTTATTGTTTCGGGCAATTGAATATTGTTATTTTGTCGTCCGGTCACTTTGACTATTGTTGCCAGATCGGGACTGTAAAAATCGGCTACTTTAAGGTTTTTTACATTGTTCAGTATCAAAGCCGGCCCTTCTTCGGGTATGATCGTAACGTTTTTGAACGTTATTCCGTCGGATTCCGACAGCTCTGCTCCTACTTTTGATGTGATGATTGCATCTTCGATATTGATATTGGATATGTTCATTTCTGGTAATCCATTGAAATACATTGCTCTGCGAGCATTTCGTGAAATCACGTTTTTAATGTAAATATTGCGAAACGACGGGGTTGTTTCCGATACCTGCGGAATGACGGCGTCTCTGACCGGTGCACCGCCGTGCAAAGCTTCCACTGTCGACTTGCCACCATAAAACAAATCGAACAGCAGCGATTCGGTGGCAATATCGAACATGCTGATATTTTCGATGTAAATGTTTTCGACCAGTCCACCACGTCCGCGTGTACTTTTGAAACGCAGGCCTACGTCTGTTCCCAGAAATTCGCAGTTGCGCACCGAAATATTCCTGACTCCGCCCGACATTTCGCTGCCAACGACAAAACCGCCATGTCCGTTGAAAACCTTGCAGTTATCAACGATCAGATTTTCCGTAGGAATGCCGCGACGACGTCCATCTTCGTCTTTTCCCGACTTGATGCAAATGGCGTCATCGCCTACGTCAAAAACGCTGTTTATGATGATTGAATTTTTGCACGATTCGAGGTCGACGCCGTCGCCATTCTGGGCGAATGCCGGATTTCGCACAATGATGTTATCAATAATGACATTTTCGCACATCAGCGGATGGAGATTCCAGCTTGGTGAATTTTCGAACAGAACGTCTTCCAGCAGCACGTTTTTGCAGTTGATAAAACTCACCATTACCGGGCGCATGAAATCCTTGGCCGAGCGCCATTCTGCGTCCGTGAGAATGCGACGTGGAACGTTCAGGTTTCTTTCGGCGTATTCTTCTCCTTTTTTTGATTTTTCGCTCGGATACCACGTTTGCCTGTCGGCGCTAAGTACTCCACCCGATTTGACTACGCCTTTCCAGTAGTTTTCGGTTACCTTCACCCGTTTCAGCGGACGCCATGCGTGTCCAGAACCGTTGATGGAGCCTTTGCCAGTGATGGCTATATTCTCCAGGTTGCGTCCAGATATGGGAGACTGGCAGCGTTTGGTATCCAGCCCCTCGAACGAAGTTTCCACCAGCGGATACGCATCGAAATCGGGTGAAAAGAGTAGAAGCGCGCCTTTTTCCAGATGCAGGTTGATGTTTGACCGGAACACGATTGGCCCGGTAAACCACACTCCAAACGGCACAACAAGCGTGCCGCCGCCTTTTTCAGACATTGATTACATTGCCTTTTCAAAGGCTGACGTATTGAGCGTTACCCCGTCGCCAACGCCTCCACAGTCGGCTATATTGATGCGTATGTCCTTAAATGCCGGCTTTTTCAATACCGGCATCTCAAATGGCAAATCTTTATAAAAACAGGCGTAATCGACGCCTTGCCCGTAAACAGATACGGACAAGGCTATCGTTACTAATATTCCAATTATTTTTTTCATTCTGAAATTATTTCATGCAAAATTATTTAAAACCAACGCGGGTCGCCAACTTTAACATTTGCGTTTGTTACCGTAAAATCGCCATTATCAGCATCAGCAAATTCTGGATCTAAGCGGGTAGCAGCGCTCGAATCGAATTTGGCGTCCGGACTGATCGCAGTAGTATTGGCTGTGGCCGATAAAAAGTTTGGAGCGTCGAAATAATTGTTGCCTCCACATTCAGGAGTCATATCATCTTTGCTGTGTGCAAGCGTTCCTTTGGTTTTGGCAACAATACAGTTGGTCATTTTAACCGCGCTTTCTTTCACTCTGACATGCAACAGGCTTTGTCCGGTTTCGACGTCTGTAACACCGTAGAAAGTGCAACGATCAATCAGAACTTCCGTTTTTTGACCCGGAAAATTTGCAGCAGGATCGTCCATCCTGAGGAAACAACGCGCCCAGGCGCATTTATTAAATGTAGAATTGGTTATTGTCAGTTTTTTGATTAATCCTACGCGGACGTCAACGAAGTCTCCACCGCTTGCCTCAATGTTTTCAATAATGGAATTGTTGACAGTGAATGATTCAATTGAAGAATTTCCGCTGCTGCCCATCGCCAGCAACGACCGGCTGTAATTTTTAATCCTGCAACCTTCTACAACTATGTTGCCTAACTCCGCTTTTTCAGCGCTATTGGCCTGGACAAAATATGAGTAACTATTTGATGCGCCAATACCGTTCATTTCTACATTGGTCAGTGACAAAGATACTTTTGGTGTTGCA
The DNA here is from genome assembly GCA_031279795.1 of Bacteroidales bacterium. Lineage (GTDB taxonomy): Bacteria > Bacteroidota > Bacteroidia > Bacteroidales > WRGA01 > WRGA01. The sequence goes on along the minus strand of JAITHZ010000381.1, from coordinate 2,058 downwards.
ATTGTAAACTGGCAGTGAATCACAGGCTGAAGGTTTTCGCCATATCCGGAGATGAAAATGCTCTTGGTCAATGCGATGTTTGCCCCGTCGGATATATAATCGCCTGGCAGCAGCATAAATGCCGTGCTGTCGGCAGCTGTTTCGAGCAATGTACGAAAATCATCCTCCGGACGAACAATAATTGTCCCAGCCTTTAATGTCGTTACATCCGTCAATCCAACTCGCCAGTTGTCGTCGTAAAGCGTTGCCGTATATTTCATTGACGGTTGAAGCCCTTCTACCTGAACCTTTCCTTCTGCTATCTCCTGAGCGTTGAGTTCCTGAGTTATTTTAGCGCCGGAAGTTGGCGTCAGTGATATTTTTGTGGCAGACATGCCAGCCGGCCATCTGAAAATAGCATAATCACTGCCGATATCGCCAGCTTCTGCTGTTAAAAATTTACTGTCCACAGACGTCTGGAAAACAATCCAGTTCCATTTGGATTCTTCTTTAACTCCTGCAGCTATTTTTATGCGTGCAGAATAATGGGTATCGCCGATTAGCGGTGAATATTGCAGACGGTTAGTCGAAACATTCTCGCGATATATCAGGTTGGCTTCGTCGAACTGCAAGCTGTCTTTGTATATTTCAACATAATATGAACTGGCGTTGGGCACGGCGGTCCATGTAAGCGTCAGTTCTACGATTTTGCTTAAACTTGCTTCAATTCCTACGGGCGCCAGGTAGCGGTTAAAATTCAGCGAATCCACTACGGGATCTATGTCGTCGCATGCTGTTAGAAATAATCCTGCGGATAATCCCAACATTATACCGGTTTTTATCAACTGTTTTTTCATATCCTTAAAGTTTTTTTGTTAATATCCATAATCATTTACCAGCATACCATTGCTGTTGCTAAGAAAATATTGCCAGATTGGCCAAAACTGTTTCGTATCAGGATCGTTGGCAAACAGCACATCAATAGCGTCGTCTTTTATTTTTCCTGGACCAACCCACTCAACAGAACCTGTATATTCACTTGATTTATTTTCAAACTCACCGCGATTCAATCCATACGTAATCAATGTTTCGCCATCGGCTGCGTAGCGGTAATAAACGGTAGCAGGAACGTCTGCATAACGGTCGCGCCTGTCGCGGAGTTCGGCCATGCGCACCTTCGAGTCTCGCATCTTTGCTCCCAGCTGATTCCAGCGAATCAGACATTCCTTGCGGAGCATTTCTCCGGCAAATTCTAATGCGTATTCATCCATAATGGCATTAAACATGGCCTCTTTGCTTGATAAAGCATTGATGTATGCATCCACTTTCTGCGGCCAGTCGGACTGCACGAAAGCACGCTCGCGGATTTTCTTCAGGAAAGGAGCAGCAGCCGAAGGGCCTTCCAGTTCGTTGTTAATTTCGGCCAGCATCAACAACACTTCGGCATAGCGCATATATTGTTTGCGGAGTCCATCATCGTTTGCGTTGGCTACAATCCGTTTCATCCATTCAAAGCGGTATTTTCCAAAATTCCATCGTTTAACAGCAGTACCCGTATCAAATACCTGTTTTGCCGGATTGCCGCTCCATTTGTAGGGCAGGCAAGTTACATCTCTTCTTGTATCTTTTATATCATAGTCATAGAAGAAATGTGGAGTAGGCCCCACCTGTCCGCCTTGTCCCCCCATTTGCTGGTATTGATCTTTTTCCGTGTGCTGTACAGCAAACGTGTAGGCCATTCGTCCACGATTTTCGTTAAGCGGGACTTCCCACAGCGATTCGCCGCCTGCCGCCTGGTTTTCTTCACATAATTTTCTAAAGACGGTCTCAAAAGATGGTTCAAGATGACCTGCAGCAGGATTGTTCAACACATCCATTAATTCCTGTTTGGCTATTGGGTATAAGACATCTTTACTTAATTCCGGATCGGCGCTCAACCGAAGCACACTGCCATCGGGCGTACCGTCGGGACGTTGCGAATAACCTGCCGCATTCAAACAGACCCGAGCACGTAACGCTTTTACAAACGCTTTATTAATGCGGGTATTTTTCTGTGTGCGTTCTTCTCCGTTTGGCCAG
>JAITHZ010000296.1 GCA_031279795.1 Bacteroidales bacterium | reverse complement strand
AGTGATTTGAGCGGGCGGTTGGCATCTGTTTTCACCGTGCTTGATTTGCGCGAATTGTCGAACAGCGAATCAACCGATTCCTGCAACATTCGTTTTTCATTACGCAGAATGACTTCGGGCGCTTTAATTTCAATCAGGCGTTTCAGGCGATTGTTGCGGATAATTACCCGACGGTACAGGTCGTTGAGGTCGGATGTTGCAAAACGTCCGCCATCAAGTGGTACCAGCGGGCGAAGTTCTGGCGGGATCACCGGCACAATTTTGATAATCATCCATTCCGGTCGGTTTCGCGACTTGGAAGCTCTGAACGATTCCACCACCTGCAAGCGTTTCAATGCTTCGCTTTTACGCTGTTGAGATGTGTCGTTGCTGGCTTTGTGCCGTAATTCGTACGAAAGGGCGTCCAGATCCAAACGCGCCAGAAGGTCGTTGATGGCTTCAGCGCCCATTTTGGCAACAAATTTGTTCGGGTCGGAATCTTCAAGCAGCTGATTGTCTTTTGGAAGTGAGTCGATGATGTCGAGGTATTCTTCTTCCGCCAGCAAATCATAGGCATGGATACCGTCTTCGGCTTTAATGCCTGGCTGGATAACTACATAGCGTTCGTAATAAACGATGGAATCCAGTTTTTTTGACGCGAGACCCAGTAAATAACCGATTTTGTTCGGCAGCGAACGGAAATACCAGATATGTGCAACCGGCACTACCAGCTGAATATGTCCAGTACGTTCGCGTCGCACCTTCCGTTCGGTTACTTCCACGCCGCAACGGTCGCAGACGATGCCCTTGTAACGGATGCGTTTGTATTTTCCGCAATGACATTCGTAGTCTTTTATCGGTCCAAATATACGTTCGCAAAACAAGCCATCTCGTTCCGGTTTGTAGGTGCGGTAATTTATCGTTTCCGGTTTCAATACTTCTCCGCTTGAGTTTTTAAGTACTTCTTCAGGAGAAGCCAGCCCAATGCTGATTTTCGTGAATCTTTTTGTGTCTTTTCTAAAAGCCATATTGCTAACAGTTAAAAATACGGATTAATCTAAGATAATGCTCAGTCCCAGCCCCCGCAATTCATGCAGGATTACGTTCAAGGCTTCGGGAATGCCGGGTTGCGGCATTGGATCGCCTTTTACGATTGCTTCGTATGCTTTGGACCGTCCCACTACGTCGTCGGACTTTATGGTCAGGATCTCCTGCAGGACAAATGCTGCACCAAATGCTTCAAGCGCCCATACTTCCATTTCTCCAAAACGCTGACCGCCAAATTGCGCCTTACCGCCAAGCGGTTGCTGGGTTATCAGCGAATAGGGGCCAATCGAACGGGCATGCATCTTGTCTTCCACCATGTGGCCCAGTTTCAGCATATAGATGATGCCTACCGTAGCCGGCTGGTCGAACCGATCGCCGGTGCCGCCGTCGTAAAGGTAAGTTTTTCCGTAACGGGGAACGCCTGCCTTATCGGTCCAGGCATTTAAGTCGTCTAAGGAAGCTCCATCGAAAATGGGTGTTGAGAATTTCATATTCAATTTCTGTCCTGCCCAGCCAAGAACGGTTTCAAAAATCTGTCCCAGGTTCATGCGCGAAGGCACGCCCAGTGGATTCAGGACTATATCAACCGGTGTGCCGTCTTCCAGAAACGGCATATCTTCCTGTCGGACAATGCGCGAGACGATGCCTTTGTTGCCATGGCGTCCGGCCATTTTGTCGCCAACGGAAACTTTCCGTTTTTTTGCTATGTAAACCTTTGCCATCTGTACAATACCAGCGGGCAAATCGTCGCCTATCGTTATATCGAATTTTCTTCGTTTCAGTTCGGCGTCAAGTTCTTTGTATTTTTTCAGATAATTGATGATGACGTCCTTGATTTGCTCGTTTTTATGAGCATCAGTAGTCCAGCGACTTACCTGAACAGTGGTATAATCAATTTCCAGTAGTGCCTTTTGTGTGAATTTTCCGCCTTTGGGTATCATTTCCACACCCATAAAGTCTTTGACAGTTTGTGCGACTTTACCGTTTGTCAAGATCATTAATTTTTCGACTAACGAACTTTTCAATTCTGCTGTTTTCTGTTCAAATTCTTCTTCAATTTTTGGCAGAATAGCTTTTTCGCTCAGGCGGGATTTTTTCTTTTTGGATGCTCTGGAGAACAGATGTGTTCCAATAACCACACCCGACAGCGAGGGGGTAGCTTTCAGTGAAGCGTCTTTCACATCGCCGGCTTTGTCGCCAAATATTGCTCGGAGCAGTTTTTCTTCGGGTGATGGATCGGATTCCCCTTTGGGGGTAATTTTACCAATCAGAATGTCTCCCGGTTTGATGCGAGCGCCAATCCGTACAATTCCCCGCGAATCCAGGTCGCGGGTGGCATCTTCACTGACATTCGGTATGTCGGGTGTCAGTTCTTCCATGCCGCGTTTTGTTTCACGCACTTCCAATATATATTCGTCCACATGAATTGATGTGAGAATATCTTCCCGTACAATGCGTTCGTTCAACACGATAGCGTCTTCGAAATTGTAACCTTTCCAGGGCATGAAAGCGACTTTCAGATTTTTTCCGATAGCCAGTTCGCCATTTTGTGTGGAATAGCCCTCTGTCAGGATCTGGTCTTTCTCCACTCTGTCGCCGACATTACAAATCGGACGCAGGTCAATAGTTGTATTTTGGTTTGTTTTTAGAAACTTGGGTATGCTGTAGGTTTCCACCGCTTCGTCGAAACTTACAAATTCCTGTTCTTCCGTTCTGTCATAGCGGACTCGAATCGTGTCTGCATCGATGTATTCGATCACGCCATTTGCTTTGGCTGTAATTTGCGTGCGCGAATCCTTTACGATTTTTTCTTCCAGACCAGTGCCAACAATAGGCGATTCGCACCGAAGCAATGGGACAGCTTGTCGCATCATGTTCGAACCCATGAGCGCGCGGTTGGCGTCATCGTGTTCCAGAAACGGAATCAGAGACGCTGCGATAGAAGCAATCTGTGTCGGTGAAACATCCATCAGGTCAACTTCGTTCGGGGCAACGATTGGGAAATCGCTTTCTTTTCTTGATTTAACGCGGTTACGTATGAAATAGCCGTTGTCGTCGAGTGGAGCGTTGCCCTGTGCGATGATTTTTGCTTCTTCTTCTTCGGCTGTCAGGTAAATGATGCCGTTTTTGCTCAAATCAACCTGTTTTTCCTCTTTGTACACTTTTCGATAGGGTGTTGCAATGAAGCCCAGTTCGTTAATCTTAGCATACACGCAAAGGGAAGAAATCAATCCGATGTTCGGGCCTTCGGGCGTTTCTATCGGGCATAGCCTGCCATAGTGGGTATAATGCACATCTCGGACTTCAAATCCGGCACGTTCGCGTGAGAGGCCTCCGGGTCCCAGCGCCGACATGCGTCGTTTGTGCGTCATTTCGGCCAGTGGATTTGTTTGGTCCATGAACTGCGACAAAGCATTTGTGCCAAAGAATGAATTGATTACCGACGAAATTGTTTTGGCATTAATCAAATCAATTGGGGAAAATACTTCATTGTCTCGCACATTCATGCGTTCGCGGATGGTTCGTGCCATACGCGCCAGTCCGATTCCAAACTGATTGTACAGCTGTTCGCCCACAGTGCGTACCCGACGGTTGCTCAAGTGGTCGATATCGTCCACGTCGGCTTTGGAATTTAGCAGTTCAATCAGGTATTTGATGATTTCGATAATATCTTCTTTCGTCAACACCTTTACTTCGGGTGGGGTTTCCAGATTCAGTTTTTTGTTGATTCTGTAGCGTCCAACATCGCCCAGGTCGTAACGTTTTTCCGAAAAAAAAAGGTTGTTGATAACTTCGCGCGCGCTTGATTCGTCGGCTGGTTCTGCGCTGCGAAGCTGACGGTAAATGAAATAAATGGCTTCTTTTTCGGAATTGCTGGTATCTTTCTGCAGCGTATTGTAGATGATGGTATAGTCGGAAGCGTTCATATCTTCCTTGTGCAGGAGAACAGTATCGACGCCCGATTCCAGGATTTCGTCGATATGATTGCTTTCCAGCACTGTTTCGCGTTCGATAAGTACTTCGTTCCGTTCGATGGAAGAAACTTCTCCTGTGTCTTCATCGACGAAATCTTCTGTCCATGTTTTCAGGACACGAGCGGCCAGTTTTCGTCCCAACGATTTTTTGAGGCTGGTTTTGTTAATTTTTATTTCTTCCGCAAGGTCAAAAATTTCAAGGATATCCTTATCGCTTTCAAAGCCGATAGCACGCAAAAGAGTGGTAACGGGCAATTTCTTTTTACGGTCGATGTAGGCGTACATCACGTTGTTGATGTCGGTTGCAAATTCTATCCACGAGCCTTTGAACGGGATGATTCGTGCCGAGTAAAGTTTTGTTCCGTTGGCGTGCATGCTTTGTCCAAAGAATACGCCGGGCGAACGGTGTAACTGGGAAACGACAACACGTTCTGCTCCATTGATGATGAATGTTCCTTTAGCCGTCATGTAGGGGATAGGGCCTAAATAAACATCCTGAAGCACTGTATCGAAATCCTCGTGGTCGGGGTCGGTACAATACAGTTTTAACTTGGCCTTTAATGGCACGCTGTAAGTCAGTCCACGTTCGATACATTCGTTGATGGTATAGCGAGGAGGATCAATGTAATAATCCAAGAATTCGAGTACAAAGTTATTGCGTGTATCTGCTATTGGAAAATTTTCGGCAAATACTTTGTACAACCCTTCGTTTTTCCTCTTTTCCGGAAGGGTATCAAGTTGCAGAAAGTCTTGAAAAGACTTCAGTTGGACTTCCAAAAAATCTGGATAGGGAAGCAGATTTTTAATAGAAGCAAAGCTAATTCGTTTATTTTCGGTAATTTGAGACATTTATTTACTGTTTTTGAAGGAGCTTTTATGAAAATAGATACACAAAAAGGCTAAGAACCCTCCGTCGAAGGGTTCTTAACCATAGTGGCTGAAAATCAGCGTTTTTTTAGTTAAGTTCCACCTCTGCTCCAGCTTCTTCCAGTGTTTTTTTCAGAGCTTCGGCTTCGTCTTTCGATACTCCTTCTTTGACTTTATTAGGAGCAGCATCTACGAGGTCTTTTGCTTCTTTCAAGCCCAGACCGGCCAGTTCTTTTACTAATTTTACGACTGCCAGTTTAGCAGTACCAGCTGATTTCAAGATAACATCGAAAGAAGTTTTTTCTTCAGCGACAGGCGCTGCGGCAACCGGACCGGCTACTGCTACTGCTGCTGCTGCTGGTTCGATACCATATTCCGACTTCAATATTTCTGCAAGTTCGTTAACTTCTTTTACTGTTAAGTTTACTAATTGTTCTGCAAAAGCTTTCAAATCTGCCATTGTTTTTTATTTTTTAATGTTTATTTACGAATTAATTTAAATTATTTTTCCGAAAGAGTTTTCAAAATGCCGTGAATCGTGTTTCCACCGGATTGAAGAGCGGAAATGACGTTCTTGGCTGGTGATTGCAATAAGGCAATGACGTCGCCGATAAGTTCGTTTTTTCCTTTGAGGGAAACCAGTGTTTCCAAATAATCTTTTCCGACATAGAAACTCTCTTCGACATAAGCCGCCTTAAAAGCGGGAATATCATTGTTCTTACTTCCAAAATTTTTGATTAACTTTGCAGGAGTATTTCCTGTGTTGGAAAACATAATAGAAGTAGAACCTTTCAGTGCACTGCCATAAAGCGGAGAAAAATCACCAGTCAGGCTTTCCAGCGCTTTTTTCAGCAAGGTATTTTTGACTACCATGAGTTTGATGTTCTCATTGAAGCAAGCCTTTCTCAACGCGCTTGTTTTTTCTGCATTAAGGGTAGCGGTATCTGTCAGATAAAAGTGCGCATATTCTTTCAATGCCGCAGCTATCTGTTCAATTATCACGTTTTTATCTTCCATTTTCATACCTTTTAATTTTCTTCTACCGTTTTGGGGTCAATTTTAATTCCCGGACTCATTGTACTTGAAAGATAAATGCTTCTAATATATGTGCCTTTGGCAGCCGACGGTTTCAGTTTGAGCAATGTAGTAACAAATTCTTTTACATTGTCTCGCAGTTTGTCGGGTGTAAAAGAAACCTTACCGACAGAGGTATGAACGATACCTGCTTTATCTACCTTAAAGTCAATTTTACCTTGTTTGACTTCACTCACCGCTTTGCCGATTTCATTGGTCACCGTTCCGCTTTTCGGGTTTGGCATTAGTCCGCGTGGACCTAAAATGCGCCCTAATGCGCCGATTTTACCCATGATGGAAGGCATCGTGATGATGACGTCAATATCGGTCCAACCGCCTTTTATTTTTTCGATATAATCATCGAGTCCAACATAATCTGCTCCGGCTTCTTTGGCCTGAGCTTCTATATCGGGAGTACACAACACGAGAACCCTTACCTGTTTGCCTGTCCCATGAGGCAGCGAGGCAACGCCTCGCACCATCTGGTTGGCCTTACGGGGGTCAACACCTAAACGAACGTCTA
>JAITHZ010000141.1 GCA_031279795.1 Bacteroidales bacterium | reverse complement strand
GGCAGAACTGCGGAAATACAGCATTTTCTTTGCTATATAGCCCGTTGTGGAAGTGCGGAAAAAATGTGCAGGTTGATTGGGTACATTCAATTCCAGACTGAACACAAACATATAATTCGGATTGCTTGTATTGTCGCCCAATCGACCATTGCCGTAATTAGTTCCTTTATCGAAAAATATGGAAGAATAAAAACGCGGCTCGCGGTCGAAGTGCAGGGCATAAGTTTTCTGGTTTTGGGAAATATACTGCCTGTCATCGGTTGTAGCTGTACGAAAATCCGTAAAATTGACGCCTGCCCATTCCCTGTCCTCTTCGATAGGAACACCGTTTTTGGTAAAGAACTGTTCCACGATTTTCATCGGCACTCCATAGTTTTTGCCATCCACATACATTTGAGTATTGTCATAAGCTGCAAAACAAGCCCTTTGCAAAGCAATTGTATTGGAATTATAGTCCGCCCAGATAATTTCCGGATTGTATTCTTCCGGCTCGGTGGCGGCGCCACGTACCTGCATGGCATATATGGTTTTGGGGTCAAGTCCGATTGCATCTCTGGTTGTACTGTAATCGTACAAAGCATGGTTCCGTGCGTGAGCATAATCAATGACTGCTTTCAAGGCTTCGGCAGCTTTTTCCCATTTCCGCAATTCTTCGGTGGCATCGGTTTGTGGGAACAGGTGCGTTCCACGATTGTCGGTATAACTTGCAAAAGGCTCGTCCCTGTTGTTGTTGAACAGCGGGCTTGCGCCATAGCACAACACCTGCGCCTTCAATGCCATTGCTATCAATTTGGTCGGACGTCCAAGATCTTCGCTGGGATTGTCAATCATATCCGGCAGGAGTTCGATTGCTTCGTCGAGCAGTTCGACAATGTATTCGACCACCTTGTCCACCGGTTCGCGGTAACGCTGTACCTCGCCGCTTGGCGCATCCATCGGCAAATTCTCACGAATAAGCGGAATCGGACCGTACATGCGGAAAAGCCAGAAATGATAGAAAGCTTTCAGAAATTTCACTTCTCCCGTCCAAATCAGGCGTTCCCATTCCTGTAAATCGTAGGGAAGATGAATATTTTCAAGAAAGATATTACAGTCGCTCAGGGCAGTGAACATTGGAGTACCTCCCTGCAATTCGCCGTCGGTTTTGGAAGCAAAGCAGTTGTATATCGGAGCGTTGGATCCCTGATTGCCAAGCGCTATGTGCCACAGTCGCGGACTAAATCCTACAGAGGGATCGCGGTACCAGGCTTCGTCGCCACCGAACATTGCCGGATTACTGCCTGCATCGGCAAAAAGCGGCATATAAGAGTAGCAGCCATACAAAAATTTTCTGGCTTCCTGACGGTTTCTGAAAGCGTTGTCGATACTCGGAATTTCTTCGGGAGTAATGTCCAGAAAACTGTTACACGAGTTCATAACAGTCAGCATAACCGAAAGCATGCAATAAAACAGTATTTTTGTTTTCATCTTATAAGTATTTTTCATTTTCATATTTATAAATGTTTAGAATGACAGACTAAGTCCCAGATTGAAGACCTTTTGCAGAGGATAGTTCAGTCCGTTACCACCCATTTCCACGTCCCATGTTTTGAATTTACTTAAAAGAAGCAGATTTGTTCCGCTCAGATAGATACGGCAGGATGTCATGCGAAATTTGCTGATTAGCGATTTCGGCAAAGCATATCCTATTTCGACACTTTTCAAGCGCAGATAGGGATTGTCGTACATGTACCAGGTGCTTCTAACCGTATTGTTTTCAATAACGCGGTTCGCCAGACGGGGCCAGCCTGCGTATGGATTTTGTGAAAGTTCCGACCAGTAGTTGTCAGCTATGAATTGCGCCAAACCGGTTTCTACCTGCCGCGTGTCGCCATCGGCAACATTTGCGCGGACAAAGGGAGACATGGCTTTAGCATCAATCCAGAACGACGAACGCGCCGAGCCGGAAAAGAAGAACGAAAAGTCCAGTCCTTTGTAACCAATGGAAAGTCCGAATCCGTAATTGATTTCGGGGGTTGTCGGGTAACCGATGGGCACCTTGTCCAATTCGTTGATTATATTGTCGCCGTTGATATCCTTGTATTTGAGATCGCCGGGACCATATTCGCCAAATTCCTGACGGGGCGAATTTTCCACATCGTATTTGTCGATAAATAGACGTTCGGCAACATAGCCTTCTTCCTGCTTCACGCTGCGTCCTATTTTCGAGAGATGCGAGGCGCCAATGACGGCATAATTCGGCTCTTCGTAGTAGGCGAAGCTCGAACGGGCGTATGTGAAATTACCGCGTCCAACAAGCCACAAGTCCTTGCTTAGATTGTGCTTGTAGTCTATCGAAATATCCACTCCCTTGCCTGTGGCTTCGCCAACATTGACCTGCGGAGTTGCCCACAAACCCATGCTCGAAGGAATATCAGCCCTCGACTGGAGTATGTTTGTACGGCGTTCCCTGAATATATCAAGCTGAATGTTCAATTTGTCGGCAAGCAGCCCGAGTTCTATGCCCAGATTGCTTTTGTAGGAAGTTTCCCAGCTTACGTTCGGGTTGGCGTAGTTATTGACACTGTAACCTCTGACAGTTGTACTGTAACCGGCGCCGGTGGTATAACTGCCGCCTCCGGTGGGATTAACATCGGAAATATAGAAAAACCGCGTGTTGCTGATAGCGTCGTTTCCAACCAATCCGTATGTTCCGCGAAATTTCAGCAGTGAAACAACTTTTCTCAAACCTTCCGTCCAGAAAGGCTCATTGCTCACAGTCCAGCCAAGTCCGACAGAGGGAAAAAATCCCCAGCGGTGTTTTTTATCGAACTTTTCCGAGCCATTGTAGCCGAAGTTTACTTCCATAAAATATCGCGAAGAGTATGCGTAAGTAAAACGTCCAGACAACCCGAGATTGCGTTGCGGAAGCGAAGCAATCAGCGATCCGGCATTGGCAGTCAGATATTCGCGGGCAATTCCCACAAGCATACCGCTGACATTGTGCTTATTGTTAAACTCGCGATTGTACGCCACCGAAAATTCGCCGTATATGCTGGAATTGACAGTTTTGTTGCCTCCGGTATATTTCAGATATTCCGTACCTTCGTTGGGATTCAGTTCGACTAATTCAAAAGTATCGTTCGGACGGTCGTAATAACCGATACTGTAATAAAATGGATTGTAATTCATATTCAGGTCGAAAGCGCCGTTGCGAGCTGTGTTCAACAGTATTCGAGCCGACAAACCTTCCACCCACTGACTGAAATCCTGCTTCAATTCCAGTTGCGCCGTCATCGACGAAGTGCTTTCCTGCTTGTATCCACGCAACATTTCAGCGTAGGGATTGAAGTAGGTGGCATTGGACGAGCCGCCGAAAAGAATGTGGTTGACACCGGCAAATACTCCCGTCGGTTCGTAATAGGCGGGAAAACGGGCGGGACTGACCTTTAATATCCGTTTAAACATCTCGTTACCACCTGTCAGCGGTCCCTTATTGTCGTCGAACGTTCCCGACAGACGTACAATCATTTCGGTACTTTTGCTCAGGTTGATGTTTACATTTGAGCGGAGCATGTACTTCTGATAGTTGATGTTGTTGTTGAAGCTGTTCCTGCTGTCGGTTTTCAAAATACCTTTGTCTAAAGCAAACGAGCCGGCAACATAGTATCGTGCAACCTTTCCGCCGCCCGAAATGCTGAGATTTGCGCGATGGTTGTGCGCCAGATTGCTGACCAGCATATCCATCCAGTCCACTGCAGGATAGACGTAAGGATTACCTCCACGACGGGTATTGTCGATTTGACTTTTTGAATAAACATAGCCAGCAAGAGGATCGCGGGTCAGTTGCGCCTCGTTCGCGAGTTCCATGTAGGTAATCGGGTCTGCCATGTCAATCAGTTTGGTAGCCATCGACATCGACTTTTCCAAACGGACATTGACCTGCGCCTTGCCTTCGCGTCCTTCCTTAGAAGTAATCAGAATCTCACCGTTAGCGCCTCGTGCTACATAAAGAGCCGTAGCTGTGGCTTCTTTCAGAATGGAAAAACTTGAGATGTCGTAGGGATGCAGGCGAGCCAAATCGCGAGTTGAAACTTCAACGTTATCAATCAG